>JAPLSS010000051.1 GCA_026398515.1 Candidatus Sumerlaeota bacterium
GCGCTGGCTTCGCCGATGGAATGGAGCGCGGAGGTCGGCCCGATCCGCGGGGCGTTCGCGCGCCTGGCCTTGCCCCGCAAACAATCCGGGATTGAAGCGGGGCTGGGTCGGGTGAAGCACGTGCAAGCGCAGGCGCTCCGAGTCGGGCCGGTGGTGTTCTCCGGCCTGCCGTGCGAGATCGTGTGGGAGATCGTGCGCGCGGTGAAAGACGCTTCGCCGGCTCCGAACACCTTGCCGTGCAGCTACGTCTACAATGCGTTGGGGCCGAACCACCCGGGCGCCTCGCCCGTCGGCGGCTACCTGGTGGCCAAGGCGCATTTCGACGACGGCGGCTATGAGGTTTCGCGGACCCCGTTCGCCCCAGAGGCGGAGCGGGCTGCGGTTGATGGGATACTGCGCTTGATTGGGGAAGTTATGAACTGACCATTTCACGCAGAGACGCGGAGACGCAAAGGCTGGCGCCTCTCCGCGCCTCTGCGTGAGACCTCTCACCTCTTCACCTTCACCGGCCGGTCTTCCCTGGCCGATTGATATGCCGCCTCGCTCAGCTGCGCTACGCGCAGGCCGAGCAGAGCGTCGGCGCCGAATTCCGCCCTGCCCAGGATCACATCGACGAAGTTCTCGTCCGGCGTCGACGGCGGAATCAGCGACTTGGCGTCGACGGGCGCGCCGTTGACCTCCAGCGCCTGCTCGGCGACGGTGCGGAAGAAGATCTTGAGGCTGGCCTTGTCGCCCACGATGCGGATCGACTCGGTGACGCTGTGGCCGAACCCGCCGATGGTGATGGCCGCCTGCGGCCCTTGGGCGAACTTCACCACCATCGACGTGTTGACGTCGACCGGCAGGCCGCAATTGTCGACGATCGCGAAGACCTCGTCGGGGTCCATCGGGCAGACTTGCAGGAGCGCCGCCAAGGTGTGGCTGCCGGAATCGACCAGTTGGCCGCCGCCGGCCTGGGCGGGGTCGGTCTTCCAACCGCGAGGTTTCTTGGGATTCGTCACGCCTTGGAACCAGGCCTGCTCCAGGTGCGCCGTCATGAAGCGAACTTGCCCCAGTTCGCCGTTGGCCACGGCCCGTTGCGAGTAAAGGTATTCTGACAGGAAGGCGCGCTGGTAGGCGATGCCCAGCTTGCGGCCGGCGCGTCGGGCCGTTTCAATCAAATCGCGCGCCTCGTCGACGCTGGTGGTCATGGGCTTCTCGACGAGGACGTGTTTGCCGGCTTGCAGCGCGGCCTTGGCGACGGGATGATGGAGGGAATGCGGGAGAAGGACCGCTACGCCATCCACGTCGTCGCGTTTCAGGACCTCCTTATAGTCCGTGAGGATGGCGGGCGATTCGCCGGGGCGCGTCTTTTGGATCTGAGCGAGTTTCTCCTGCGCGCGTTCCGGCGCCGCGTCGCACAGGGCGGTGATCCGGCAATCCGAGCGCTTCAACAGGTCCTGCACATGGCGGCGGGCGATGCCGCCGCAGCCGATCAGTGCAATGCGAGCTTGGTCGGACATAAAACTCTCCTGACTATTTTGGATTTTTGATCCTCGATTGGAATCCCGTCATTCGACTCGAGAAGAACGCTTCGGGCCATTCGATTGTTGATGGCGGACCGCTGTAGTTCAAATCGAAAATCGGAAATCGACAATCAAGAATCCCCACGCGGCCGCCCGATGCCAACCAGAAAATGATACATGCTGAAACACTCCAGGGCGAACGGCGGGAAGCCGAAGAACCCCAGCAGCGGCATCTCGAAGAGCTTCAGGTATTGCACGAACGGCACGTGGTAGACCCAGCGCGAATACGCCCAGTAGTTCCAGAACTCCCATAGGCCGCCGCAAATGAACCCGCCGAGCAACAGCAGAATGATCCGCCGAGGGTCGCCGCGTTCCAGGTCCTTGTACAACGACGGGACCCCAAGGCGGCGGTTGAATGGCTCCAGGAGCGGCACGAACCCCAGCCACACGAGCGGGAAGCAGTAGCGCGGCCAGAGGAGCGAGAGGAGCAGGCAGGCCAGGCCGAGCATGGCGCCGATCGCTTCGCCGCGAATGGTCATGCGCCAGCGTGGGAGCCTCCATCCCAGGAGCCGCCACTCGCGCCGGATCGCCAGAGGGCGCAAGAGGTCCGCCGTTTCGAAGATGCCGGGGAAGACCGTCGCGAAGGCCGCCGCGAAGCCGATCAGACGGACCCACAGGGGATTGACGAGGTTCTGGTATTCCCAATTCCCCAGCCGCAGATTGAAGCCCTCGAACACGACCCACACCGTGGTCGATAGCGGCAGCATGACGAGGAACTGGCGAAACCGCGACCGGATGAGCGAGGCGCCCTCGAACCGCCACACGCAGGCGTCGGCGAACAGAATGTAGCCGTACCAGGCGAACACGAAGAACCAGCAGCGCCAAGGGTCGAGCTGGAGGAAGAGAAGAACGTATCCAATCGCGATGACCACAAGGCCCAGCCAACCATAGATTGGAAAACGCGGCTGAGCGACTCGCGGGGCGTCGTCGAGGGATTGGATGATGTGAGCAGGGAACATTTGAGCTTTCCGATTTCGGATTTCGGTTTTTCGATTGAAACGGCCCCTGGGAGCGCCGATGGCCAATCAACGTCCACCCCGTCCATCTCGTCTACCCCGTCCACCCCGTCCACCCCGTCCGACGGGTCCGACTGGGAATGCCGACGAGGACGTCGGCGCTCCCAGGAACCAACTACTTCATCTCCCTCCAGGAGACGGCAGAAGACGACGCGGGCTTCGGCTGCGCGTATTGAATGCCGCCGGCCTTCTCAATTTCAATGATCTCGTCCAGGTTGCGGTCGCGTTGCCCGGCATAAGGAACATAGCCGTGCGCCAGGGCTTTCGATTCATAATCGTTGTAGCGTGCGATGTTCGCCGGAGAGGCCGGCTGGCTTTTCTGCCACACGTAGTCGATGGACAAGACCAGGCGCGTCTGGCCCTCGCCGCTTCGATAGAGATCGAGCAGATCAGTCCGGTATTGCGTTTCGTCGCTGGGCTGAAGGGTCAGTTCATTGTAAAAGACATCCTCCGCGCCGACGCCGTCGATGTCCTGCAGGTAGGTCCGGCCCAGGTTGTCGAGATGGTCGTTGTTGTCGTAAACGATCGACTCGGCGTTCTGTGGAAAAACCAGGAAGCTCGCGATGCCGCGGGTCTCGCGCGCGTATTGACGAATCGCGATAACGAGGCTGATCATGTCGGAGCGGGCCTGAAGGCGGGTGCGTTCGGGGACATCCACGCTCCAGTAGTCGAACGCGTCGATGATGTCGAGATACACACCGTCGAATCCCTGGTCGAGGATGCGGTCGAGATACGATTTGTTCGGCCCCGACGGCGCGCCGAACAGGATCGCCTGCCACGCGGGGTCCCAATAGCGGACCTTGTAATCGTCGGGCCAGTCGGGGTTCGCAGGGCCGAGCCAGGCCGGCGCGTCGGGATCGGGATAGGGCTGGTCGTTCCAGGCCGGGTTCCAGTAGTAGCGGAAGGAGTCGGCTTCGCCGACGGACAAGTAGGCCAGGACCACTTTGCCCGAGTCCTTCATCAGCGCCACTTCGGCCGGGGTGAGCGCTCCGGGGTCCGAACCGTCGTTCGAGTAATCGGTCACGACCAGGTCGAACGTCGTGGCGGCGATGGTTTGCGGGGTGACGCCCTTATCCAGTTGAAGGACGTAGAGAAAGTCGTTGACCTTCGCCAAGCGGGGATCGAGCGCGTGCGCCCTTCCGCCCAAGGCCAGCATCGCAAGGGTGATGACAAGGCTTCGTTTCATCGGTAGCATCGCCCCAAAGATGGACTTGCCCATCTACGGGAAGATTCTGCGAGGAAGCCGCAAAGGTGTCAAGACGCCGAAGAACGGGAACATGTGCGAATGGCGCTAACTTAACGCCCAAGCGCGCATAAGTCGATATGCGGTTTAGGAAATCGGAATGCGCCCCATGCCACGGCGCGCCTCCATCGCCACCCTGTCCGAGAAAGCGCCGCCCGGCGTGGCGACGGTGTTGGATTACCTCGCGGTTCGCTTCCCGCACGTGGCGCGCGAGACGTGGGCGGAGCGATTCGCGCGCGGGCTTGTGCTGTCGAACGAAGGGCCGTTGGCCGTCGACGCCCCGTTTCGCCCGCGGTTGCGCGTGCGCTACTTCCGCGAAGTCGAGCGCGAGCCGCCGGTGCGAACGGACTGGCGCATCGAGCACGAAGACGCCGATTTGGTGGTCGTGGCCAAGCCGCCGTTCTTGCCGGTGACGCCGGCCGGGAGTTACGTGCGCCATTGCCTGCTCAATCTTCTGGAAGAGACGACGGGGCGCCAAGACTTGGCGCCGCTGCATCGGCTCGACAAAGACAC
>JAPLSS010000231.1 GCA_026398515.1 Candidatus Sumerlaeota bacterium
TCCTCGTCAACAATGCCGGGATCTACCCGTACTGCAAGTTCGAGGACATCACCGCGGAATTCTGGGACACGATCTTCGAGATCAACGCACGCAGCGTCTTCCTGTGCGTTCAAGCGGCCGCGCCCTTGATGCGTGAGCGAGGGGGCGGTTCCATCGTCAACATCGGCTCGTGTTGCGCGTTCAAGCTATGCAGGGACATGTTCGCCTATGGGTCGAGCAAGGGAACGCTCTACCACATGACGATGTCGATGGCGGAGGTGTTCGCGGCGGACCACATTCGCGTCAACTGGGTCACCGCGGGGTGGGTCCGCACGGAGAATGCACTGAAAGTCGAGGCCTCCGACGGCCACGACGAGGCGTGGTGGGAACAGGTTCGCAAGCGCTTGCCAGCCCGGGAATTCCAGACGGCGGACGACGTCGCCGCCGGCTGCGTCTTCCTTGCCGGCGACGAGGCCCGCCAGGTCACCGGCTCCGACCTGCGCATCACCGGCGGGCAATGCGTGCGGTTCTAGACGCCTGGAGAGAGCCTCCGCGCCCTCACGCCGTCGGGCATGGGGTTCCCGGGAGAATCTGTGGGCGGTTTGAAAGAGTGTTTGAGCCATGGGATGCGTTGCTGAAACGGTATGGCGCGACGCTGTGCCGGGCCGAGGAGCTCTGAGACAATCATGGCGCGAAATACATTGAAGGTTGTACGCAGTTGCACGCGGTGCGGGAAAGAACAAACGCAGACAAGAAGGCGTCTTCGACCTGTGGAAGAATTACTTCATCCCAGGCATCTTAAGAGCAAAGGACCACCGCCATGCGCAGCCCATTGGCACTGATGCTCCTCTTTTTTCGGTTCCTCGGAAGAATCCGTGGGTTGGAAGCATGAGTTTTCTGAGGCATGAGGGAGCGTCTCTGGAATGAGGCGCGAAGAGAGGGAAGGGCCGAAGGAAGCAGCCCTTCCCCGGCGCGACATTCCGTCGGCGTCCCGGCCGGCTATCCCTGGCGGGTTGCTCTCCAGCAGAGCCCGCGTCCGTTTCACCGACCGGGAGGAGTATGCGACGGTTGACGAGAGAGATTCAAGAGGAGGCGTCGTAGTAGGGCGGCGGGCAAGAGGATCTACATCAGCGCATCCTGTCCGGCGTTCGGCGATGGTGGTGTTGTCGAGACAGCCATCATCGGAGAAGTCGACAGGATGCGGATTCAAAGCTTGTTGAATCGGGTGCAGAAGTTCAAGGGGTTTGTCTATGGCGAGGCGCAGTTGATCGACGGGGCGCGGCCGTGGATTCTGCAGATCGAGGTGCGGGCGCGCAAGGGCAGCCGGCCGATTTGCTCGCAGTGCGGCCGGTCGGGGCCGATCCATCAAACCGATTCGCAGCGCCTGTTCGAGTTTGTGCCGCTGTGGGGGCTGGCGGTGTTCTTTCTGTATCGGATGCGCCGGGTGGCGTGCCGGCGTTGCGGGGTGAAGGTGGAGCGTGTGCCGTGGGCGGTGGGCAAGCACCGGCTGACGGTGGCGATGGCGTGGTTCCTGGCGGGCTGGGCCAAGCGGGGCCTGAGCTGGCAGGGAGTGGCCGAGGCGTTTCACACGTCGTGGCATCACGTGCGGGCCTCGGTGGCGATGGCGGTGGACTGGGGCCGGGCGCACATGGACCTGTCGGGCGTGCAAGCCATCGGGATCGACCAGATGGCCATCGGGAAGGGCCAGAAATACCTGACGGCGGTCTATCAGATCGACGCCTGGAGCAAGCGTCTGTTGTGGGTCGGACCCCGGCGCGAAGCCAAGACGTTGCTGCGGTTCTTTCGCTGGTTCGACAAAGAACGGCGGCGCGCAGCTGCGGTTTATCTGCAGCGACATGTGGCAAGGCTATCTCAAGGTCATTCGCAAGAAGGCCGCTGGCGCCCTGCACATTCTGGACCGCTTCCACCTCGTGGCCAACCTGAACAAGGCGTTGGACGAGATCCGCGCCCACGAGGTCAAGGCGCTGAAGGCGAAGGGATTGGAGCCGGTGTTGAAGCGCAGCCGCTGGTGTCTCCTCAAACGCCCGGCGAACCTGACCGAGACCCAAGCCGAGAAACTGGCCGCCATCCTGCGCTACAATCTGAAGAGCGTTCGCGGCTACCTGTTGACGCAGCAGTTCCAACTCTTGTGGGACTACCGAAGCCCCGCCTGGGCCGGCAAGTTCCTCGACCAATGGATCACCCGCGCCCTGCGCTCGCGCCTGGAGCCGATCCAGCGGGCGGCCCGCACGTTCCGCGCCCATCGCGAACTTATCCTCAACTATTTCCGCGCCCAAAAGCGCTTCTCCGCCGGCATCGTCTAGGGGCTGAACAACAAAGCCAAAACCGCCATGAAAAACGCCTATGGATTTCGGACCTTCGAAACGCTGCAACTCACGCTATATCATACCCTCGGCGATCTGCCCAAGCCGGATGACGCCCACAGATTCTTGTGACGAGGGGAATTTTGGAGATAGGGAGTTTGAGGAGGACGGCAAAGTTGTGGCGGGTCCGCGATCATTTGCCGTCGTTGATCATCGAGACCGGAGCTGAGGTTTTCCCAATAGGTGTTTGGGACCGCGGCGACGGGATTTGTACAGTGATGGTTTGAAACACCCCGTGCTTGTGGGGAAGCGGAAATTCTAACTATTTGCAAACCAATTCTCCTGGAGGAATGTAAGATGCTTAGCACGCACGCTCTCAATCAGGCCGACGCAGAATCTTCCACGCTCGAGAATAGAGCCATTGCTCTGACTGTTGATCGCGACGCGGCGGCCTGGACCGTGCTGGATAAACGAAACGTTTACACCTGGTCGCAGGAAGTCCCGAAAGAGCGCTGGAATGTAGAATTTATCGAGAAGAACTCTGTTGAGAATACGCTCAGAATCCAAGTCGCCGACAGCAGAGAAACACTTGTGGTGACAATACAACTGGTCGGGGACGAACCGGAGCTGACGGCAACCATTCAAAAGGTAGGGCTGGCCCCCCGGGCGGTCGGCCCTCAGACGCTGTACCCGTATCCATTCACGCTGCCCGACGATGTTGGCCACTTCGTCCAGTGCGCCTCGGGCGATGGCGTCATCTGGTCGCTAAAAGAAAAAGAAAGGATAAAGGGACTCTACCAATTCGGGAGGTGTATGCCGTGGTATGGCGTCACTGATTTCAATAAAGGAACGATGGCCATCCTCGAATCGTTTTATCGTCCCCACGCCGTGGGAATCTGCGAGTTTCCTCTGAAGGTTCGCCACCGCTTTTTCACCGAGGGCGGATACGTGGCGATGGCGCGTTATTATCGACAGCTCGTGCTGGGCCGCGGCCCGATTGACACTCTTTACGAGAAGGCGAAGAAGAATCCGCGCATCAACGTCCTGAAACACGGTGTGGAGGCCTACCTCTGGGGAACGGCGCGAAGTTCGGAATTGATTCACGAACTGCGCGATGCCGGCATCGACCAGGCGATGCTGATGTGGGACCCGAACCACCCGCCCCTGCTGGAACCGGGCCTTGTGAACGAGATAGCCGCTTTGGGCTTCACGCCGGGCATGTATGATCTCTATAATCTCGTTGGCACTCCCAGGTTGAGGAGAGAGAGCCCCAACCAGGGAACAACCGACAGGCGCTTTCTCTTCGCGAATAGCGATTACGCGCTTAAGGGCGAGGATGGGAATGTGGCGGCAGGCCCGGGGAAAGAAGGGCTGCTTACCTGCTCGGAGAAACAGTATGAATGGGCATCCAAGCGTCTGTCCTATGAACTTAACCGGGATCCTTACCAGGCGCGCTTTTTCGACACAATGATCGTCCAGGTCAATCCTTGTTACGACAAAACGCATCCGGTCACCTATCAGGAATCGAGAGAGTATCGGAAAAAGATATTCACGATGGCCCGCGGCATGGGACAGGTGGTCGGATCTGGCGAAGGGATATCGCCCGACTGGGCCGTCCCCTATGTGGATTTTTTTGAAGGGGCGCTCCGAATGGCAATGTACACGGAGCGCGAACATCCCGGCGACTGGTCCAATCACTGGAAGCCGACCAGCATGATTGGCGATCTTGAGCCGCATCCAAGCGAAATTGCGCTCACCCTGAATGAAGCATATCGCATTCCGCTCATGGAGCTGGTTTATCACGATCGGGTGGTGAGCACATGGAACTGGCGATATCCGAGCGATCGGGAGCCGGAGTTGTGGTGGAAAAGAGACCTGATCAACATTCTCCTGGGGAACATGCCGCTCTGGAATCTGAGCCTGGATGAATGGCAGCGAAAAAAGGATCAGTATGTTCAATCCTACGAGAAGATCAAGGCGGTGAGGGATAAAGTGGGATTCGAGGATATGATTAACCACTGCTGGCTAACCGACGATCGCCGCGTCCAACGCGCCGACTATGCGAATGGATACTCGGTGATCGTCAATTTCGGCGACAAATCCTTCAGAACCCAATCGGGTCGAACGGTCGAACCACAATCCTACCTGCTTGTAGAGCCTGGAACAGAAAATCCGTCCAAGTCGTCTGATTATACGGGAATCATTTGCGGCGTCTGGCGAATTCAATCGCGGGAGATACTTGAGAGAGTCCTTGATGACAATCCGCTGCTGGATGGCCTGTGCACGGGATATGGATGGTCCCAGATCGAGCCGAAGAGAGGCGAGTTCGACTGGAGCCTCTTTGACAACGCTGTTGAAGCGGCAAAAGAAAGAGGGAAGTTTGTCTCTCTCGCCGTGGAGCCGGGGACCGAATCCCCCGACTGGGTTTATGAGGCTGGGGCGCAAGAGTTTCGTTTTGAGGGCAAGGATGGGACGATGCGAATGCCAGTCCCCTGGGATCCCGTTTACCAAATACACTGGACAGATTTGGTCCGTGCTTTCGGAAAACGTTACGCTGAGAATCCGACGGTTCGAAAAGTGCAGATATGCGGAGTCAACCAGTACAATCCGGAGATGCATCTGCCAAAAGAGCCGGCGGATATGCAGCAATGGAATCAAATATCCGACGGCCGGCTGCACGAGCGCATCGTGGAGTCCTGGAAGAAATGCATCGACCTCTATATGGACTCGTTCCACCACTGTTTGCTTACCATTGACGCGTCCCCATGTTTGAACGACAAAGAGATTCCACAACAGGTAATCGCCTATGGCGCGCAACGATATCCGGCGCGATTTGGGATGCAGGTTGACTCGTTGAATGGCCGCGATGATCAGAAGGGATTCTTTGTCTACGATCTGCTTGAGAGTTATGCGGATAAAATTCACACCGGCCATCAGGAGTTGAGTAGTTTCCATTACCATGTCAGAAGCGCAAATCGGCCCATGGGCGACAAAGAGATGTTCTTTCACAACCTGAACCAGGCCAAGGCGAAATACCTGGAACTCTGGTATGCCGACGGTTGTGACCAAGCCTTTTGCGAGGAGATCGCGAAACGATGGAGTAATTATTACAAAAGGGGGCAATGAGGTCTTTTCGATGGCCTTTCCCGGAGAATTGTAGACACAGTCGGAGTCCCGGTAAGCCTTGGGCGGCCCGTTGAAAATGCGCCGTGGAAAGGTCCTGATCCTCAGCGGGTGCGATTCCCGCCCGGCACCTGGATCGCTCCAGCCGGTAGCAATCCTAGCAGGGGAGGAGGGGACGAGTCCCCTGAAGCCTAGGATGGAAAGGGGCGCTTAGAGCCTATCCCAAAACCCCGGCCGCCCGGAATGAGATGAATGCACATGCCAGGTGAAGCATTGCCAGATAGTTCTCCTTTTTCTTCTCCCACCGGATCAAAAGTCGGCGGAAGCGATTCAGCCACGAATGAGTGCGCTCGACGACCCACCGCCGGGCGCGATAGCCCGGCAGGGTCCTCTTCTCTGTCTGCTCCTCGGCTCGGCTTCGGATATGGGCCGTGTAGCCGTAGTCCTCAACCAACTCGTGGACATCCGGGTAGTCGAAGCCTTTGTCCAGGCACAGATGCTGTTCGGCCTCGCCCGGCGCCGGGCCGACCTTTTGCACGCTGCACAGCGTGGCTTCCAGCAGTTTCTTGTCATGGCGATTGGCGCCCTCGACGGCCACCGCCAGCGGCACGCCGCCGCCGTCGGTCAGCAGTTCGCGCTTCGTGCCCGACTTCGCCCGATCCGTGGGGTTGGGGCCAACCGCCTGGCCGCCAAAGGGGCTTTGGTCATCGCGCCGTCCGCGGCCTGCCACTCCCACTGGATGCCTTTCAGCGCATCATACTCGTCCAGGCCCTGGCGCCACAGCCGCTCGAACACGCCCGCCTGGCACCACGCCTGAAAGTAGCGATGGGCCGAACTGCCCGAGCCCAACGACCGAGGCAACGCCTTCCACTGACACCCCGTGCGCAACACATAGAAGATCGCATTCAGGGTCTGGCGCCGATCCACCGCGGGGCGCCCGCCGCGCGGCTTCGGCTCTTCGCGCGGCAGCAAGGGCTCGACTCTTGCCCACAACCCATCGGGCATCAGCCATTTCACGTCCGGCAGACAGTCATCGCGAGGAATGGTGCGGGGCATCGGATCACCTCAACAGGAACAGGATCATCAACCGGAACCAGAAGATTCCTATACCAATCTACCCCAGAACAGGGGTTTTGGGATAGGCTCTTAGGCGACTCGGCGAGCATGCAGGTCGCAACGCGAGCGAACGTCGAGCAGGCCTCGAAGACTGCGATGCGGAAGCCGGCCCGGCTTTCAATCGGGGAAGGCCGCCGCCGTCGACGGCTCCGAGAGGGTTTCAGACGAGCGATCGATGCCGTTGGCGGTTCCGCCGGGGTATTGACGGCGACATGGATGCACAAGGGGACCAGAGGCAACACGGGAAGCCCCATGCGGCGGGGAGGCGCGCTTTCCAACCGGCGGCCCGTGAGGGCCAGGCTGGACCGCGTGGGGTGGCGGAGGGGCCCGTAGTACCGAGGAGCCCGGGCAAAAATGCCGGGGTAGGGAAGGGGCCCCAGTTCAAGGACAACACACGAAGGCGCGCGCGCCGGGCCACCCGCCCGAAGGCCACGAAGATGTGGCACTGCAGGTTCTCGACGAGTTGGGTCATCGAATACGATGCCACCGGTCCCGCCGCCCATATTGACCTCTGCCAGGAATGAACCGATGGCAATGGCGCGTTGCTCTTCTTCGCTCAGAATGTCTTTTGGCGTTTTTGCCTGCGGAACATTCAGATTGAGTTTGTGCAGCGCCTTGCCTCGGTCCGAACGGCTCTGCAATTTCACCTGAAGATTGGCCGCTCGCAAGGCTTTGAACCCGCGGTTGAGCGCCTCTTCGAGTTCTTTTGAGATGACCTTTTGAGCCAGATCCGTTGATTTCTGGGAAATCGCTGTGGTTTTCACCGCTGCCAGGCATTGCGGAAGTTCTTGTCTCTGAACTGCGGAAGATGGGTTAGCTTGACGGTCTCCTGGACCGTCCGGTCTACGCTGAGGAACCGGTGCGTCAACATTTCCGCGCCGCCGACTTTGCGGAACCACGGCGAGATTGTCTGATAGGACCGGGTAAGGGCGATCCTCCGCGAACCGCGCGCGTTTTCCGCGTGCGGGCGCGCGATCTCAAAGACGGACAGGAACCCGGAAAGCCGCGGACGTGAGGAAGCAGAACTCGAACCGCTGAACAGGGCGCGGAAAGGTGAATCTGTCCATAGGGACCTCCCCTCTTGTGTGCGCGGTCGGCGATGCCCACGGCCACTCGCAGCGGGCCTTGAATGCACCGAAGCCAACTCGAATTCAGCGAGCGCCGAGATTCCTTCCGCCGAAGCCGATGGAAGTCCCTGCCAGACGGTCGCCTGATTTGCCCCCATTTGGCCTGAATCACGCCGGGCTTGTGCAAGCGGAGATGGAGGGGCAGAATAGTGCGATGAAGACCGCAACTTCCGGGCCCTGGCGATGCCTAAGTGCCTATAGAGTGCCCATTTGAAGATTACATTCTTGCCCTTGGAATGACGTTCGATGACATGGAATGATCATGCAGAATGCTGTATTCTCTATGGATACGTCATAGCCCATTGAATCTGCTCGACTTCCACAAACGGCCCATTAGAATCCCGCCTTCAGGCGGAATGCCGAGGATCGAGCCAAGGCGCACCATCGCAAATCCCGCCTGAAGGCGGGACTCCATACCCTCGTTTTCGCGCGTTTCCGGGTGACCCGGCGGGCCATGAGTTGCTGTCCCCGCGGACTTACGCCTCGCCCAGCGCCTCCACGTCCGCCAGGTCCTTCGTTCTGCCTGTGGCCTTTTTGTTCAAGACCAAATGCACACGCCCCAGATACCGAACAGCCACGTCTCCATACACCCCGTCCGCCGCGCCTGACGCCGCCTCCTCCCAAGAAACGCCGGAGATCGAGGTCATGAAATCCACCCGCACCGGGGGGTATCCCAGTTGCACGATGTGGTCGGGCCGGCAAAAGTCTTCTTCCCGGAGCCCAACGGACCCGAATCCGAATTCGTCCAGCGCGTCGAGAATCCGCTGCGCATTCTCCGGCGTGGGGCGAACAAAGATGTCCACATCGCCCGTATAACGCGGAACGCCGTGATGCGCGAGCGCATGCGCGCCGACGATTACATGCTCAACTGCGTGAGAGCGGAACAACGTGAGCAACTCGCTGAAGTCTTTCTGAATCTCCATGGCGTTGCTTTCTCAGGATTTCGACGGCCTCCACCCGTTCCGCCGGCGTTTTGGACAGCCAGTAGGCAAGGTTGTCCTTCGCCTCGTCATAGTCCCGCAGGTTGTGTTTGTGGACGACTCTTGCAATCATGAGAATCTCCCCGCCCGATTTCTACATCTCAAACGTCGCCTTTTCGCTCTCGAACAGTTCCAGCGTCTGTTCGAGAATGCCGGCGACTTGTTCGGCGGACAGCTTCAGGAACTCGGCGAACGGCGAATTGTAGAGCGGCCCGGAGGTGTCCGGCTCGCGCATGCCGACGCCCAAATGCCGGCAGGCCGAGTCGGCCAGACCCACGACGGCCACCGGCCACGGCTTCGGCAGCGCCTTCAAGTCCTCCAGCGACTTGATGTGGTGGTGCGAGACGACGGCGAGGATGTCCTCCGGCAGGTTCCATTTCGCCACGACCATCTTCCCCACGTCCATGTGGCTCATGCCGAAATAGCGCTCCTCCAGCGCCACCAGCGCCGAGCGCGGCAGGTTGTGATTGTAGAGGTATTGGAAGAGGACTTCGTAGTCCTTGCGGTAGAGGTTGGCGAACACCGCCCGGCCGATGTCGTGCAACAAGCCGGCGACGAACGCCTCGTCGGGCGGCCACCCGCCGGCCACGCGCGCGATGGTGGCTGACGCCACCGCCGAGCCGACCGAATGCTCCCACAGCAGTTGTTCCAGCATGCCGGCGTGGCGGTAGATGCCGCGAGTGGACACGGTGATGACCAGCCCCTTCATCGCCGAGAATCCCATCAGCACCAGGGCGTCGGCGACGGTGGTGATCTTGCGCCGGACGCCAAAGACCGGGCTGTTGGCGATGCGCAGGACGCGTGAGGTCATCGCCTGATCCACGGAGATGATGTCGGAGATCTTCTTGGCCGTGGTCCTCGGGTCGGCCAGTTCGCGCATGACGCGCATGGCCACCACCGGCATCGCCGGGATGTCGGCGCTCATTTGCTGCGGGGTGCGGGGCGTTTTGACGGTAAGGCCGGGGATGGTCGGTTCGTCCATGCGTCGCCTTTGCTAGGGAGCCGTTTGACGGCGGGTCAAGACGGCCGCTACCTGCCACTGTCTGAAATCTTATCGACAAGGACTCCGCGAAGTCAGAGCGTTAAACGAAACCATATCGGCCTTCTTTGGCCAATGCAAGCAGCGTAGCGCCGGCTTGTCCAGCCGGAAGTCTCCCACGCATCGCCAGCGCGGCGAAGAAACTCCCGGCCGGACAGCCGGCGCTGCGTCAACCGCCTTCCCCTTACTTCCCCTTCGCCTTCGCCGGCGCCGGCTCTTTCTCCGCGGCGCCGAACGCGAACGGCAGGGCGGGGGTGTAGAGGCCGGGGACCGCTTGGCCGGGCGTGAAGACCTGCATGCCGAAGTAGTTCCCGAAGGCCTCGTGCAGCGCGTTGCCCACGGTGCACATGCCGATGGCCACGTGATGCGGGAAATGGCGCACCAGGATGTCGCGGTAGAGGCGCGTCAGGTTTGGGATGCGCGTCCAGCCGTACGCGCCGAACGTCCGGCCCGGCGCCTCCGGCTCCACCTGGCCCTGGCAGACGAAGACCTTCAGGCCGCCCGCCGGATCGTCGTTGACGCGCGCCAGGGTCAACGGCCCCCGGCGCATGCGGAACTCGCACGTGCCCTGCGCCTTCTCGCGCCCGACCGAGCCGGCGATGATCTCGTGCGTCCCCAGGCGGGGCTTTTCGCCGGCGAATGATTTGGGGAACACGCCGCAATGCCAGAGGTTCGCCAGGTCCGGGTCCTCGTTGTGCAGGTTGTTCCAGTCGGCCAGCGCGGCCGGGGTTTGGCCGGCCAGCGCGATGGCGTGCATCGACATCGCCCCGTAGATGTCCGACTCGCACGCGCAGGGCGTGCCCTGGTCGCCGAGGCGCGACATCGTCGAGCAGGAGCAGATGCCCAGGTTCTCCTGGATCGAGGTCCAGCACTGCACGGCCAGCGCGTCGAGCCCCTCCTGCTTGATGAATTGCCGGAGGGCCTGCTCGAGCTTCGCGATCTTGGTCACGATGTCCTTCGGCGTGTCGCCCAAGTCGAGGTACTCCGCCATCTGGTTGAGAATCCGGCGCACCGCGGGATCGTTGTCCTTCATCCGCTCCACCCGCCCGATGATCTCCGACAGGTCGAGGGTGACGACGGTCGGCCCGAGCTGTTGCAGCGCCTTCTCGTTCAGACGGCAGGTCCAGAACGCGTTCGGGCGCGCGCCGACTTGCCCGTAGCGGGCGCTGCGGATGCCGGCGACCACGCGGCAGACGGCGGCGAAATGGCGCAGGTCGGCGGCGAAGGGTTCGCTGTCGGGGAAGATGATCGGCGTCTGCGCGACCGTGTAGGGGACGCCCAGCTGGCGCAGCGCCTCGCCGATCGACAGCAGGCCGCAGAACGAATCGCGCCGCTCGGTCGTCGGGGTGAGCACCTCCTCTTCCTGGCAGCCGTAGATCAAGATGGGCACGTTCAGGCCGGCCTCCTTGACGACATAGGCCACGCCCTGCTCGTCGCCGAAATTGACCGCGCCGACGAGAATGCCGTCGACCTGCTTCTCGCGGAACATCCGGCCGGCGAGCAACGCTTCCTCGCGCGTTTCCACGCATCCAACCTTGGTTTCGGTCTTACTGGGAACGACGACGCCGATGCCTTCGCGCCGCAGCGCCTGGACCGTTTGATCGCGCATCTTCTCGGCCAGCGCGTTGGAGAAGAACCCGCGGTTTGCGGGGACAAACCCAAGGGTGATCTTCCGGGACACGCTCATGGCGGTCTCGCCTCCTTTTCGGTTGTGAGTGTGGCGCTCTCCGTATGGTCAGCGACTATAGAGTTGAAACCGCGGGACTGTCCAAAGATTTGTGGAAGGCTCCGCAACGGCGAATAGGTCCTCTAGATCCTCTAAATCGCGCGGCGAACCCCAACATCCCGGGCCGCCAAGACCCGCGCGCAACTTTTCCGCCGCCCGCGTGTCTGACGGAAACAGGGCCAATCCATCCGCCGGGCGACGGGGTCTGGTTTCCAGTGGAGTAGGCTTCCCAGCCTGCGCAGCGGCGAACTCGGGATTGGGCAAAGCGCAGGCGGGAACGCCTACGCCGCAAGAAACACCCTCGCCGTAGCGACCCGTCCCGGATGCGCCCGAGCGTCGCCTTTCTGGGGAAAGCCCATTGACAACCGACCAGGGCGGCGTGCAAACTGAGAACGGGGGAGTCCGGGGTTCGGGAGACGATCATGCGAAACCGCGTCCTTGTTCTCGCGTTCATCGGGGCGATTGTCCTCGGGGGGTGCGCGTCGCCGCGCGTCACGTCAGCGCCGTCGGCCGCTTCGCGTCCGGAGAACGCCGTGGAGACTCTTGCTTCGCAACCCGCGGCGCCTTCCGCCAGCGCCGAGGAAGCAGGCGGCGCAAGCGCCGCCGAGATCGCCAACCCGGCGCCGGCCGCAACGATCGAGGAAGCCGAGAAACAGCCGGCGGTCGCGGCAGCCAAGGCCGAACCGACGCCGGCGGGCCACACGCTCGTTGAAGTCAACGGCGAGCCCATCACGGCAGAGGAATTCTCGCTCGGCTATCCGGCTTATCGGCAGGCGCTCGGCTTTCCGCCCGACACGCCGGAGCTGCGCCAGCAGTGCCTGGACACGCTCGTGACTTCGCGCCTGTTGGAGCAGGAGGCTCGCCGCCAGGGCCTGGAAAGCGATCCCGAATACTACGCGCGGCTGGCCGAGGCCAAGCGCCGCGTCATTGAAAACGAACTGCTCGGCCGCGACGGCCAAACCGATCCGACGGACGCGGAGATCGAAGCCTATTACACCGCCCACCAAGGCGAGTTCACGCAGCCGGCCACCATCCAGGTGCGCAATATCACGACCGACACGCGCGAAGCGGCCGAACGCGCCCGCCAACGCATTCTCGACGGCGAGCCGTTTCAGAGGGTGGCCGCGGCGGTGTCGATCCATCCGTCGCGCGGGGAAGGCGGAGCGCTGCCGCCCATCAGCCGCGGCGCCTATAGCAAGGCGTTCGAGGACGTGGCGTTCGCGCTCAAGACCGGCGAGCTCAGCCCCGTGTTTCATACGGATATGGGGTACCACGTGATTGAAAAAACGGGCGAGACCCCGGCCAAGCCTCTCCCGCTCGAACAAGTCAAGGACCTGATTCGCTCCCAACTGGCCGAGCAGAAGCGCGCCCAGGCGCTCGGACGCCTGGAGGAGTCGCTGCGCCAGCAGGCCGAGGTCCGCGTGCTGAAGAACCCATGAAACGGCCGTAGGGAGTCGCGCCTTCAAGCGGAATGACACGAATTGGAGGCGAGGCTTCCACCAGCCGTTCCGCCTAACTTGGCGCAGCCAAAGCCAAAGACAACAGGCTTTTTTCCGAAATCTTGCGCAAAAAGCGCAGGATTTTGGGAAGAAGGGCCTAACGGCGGGACTTCCTACTCATCCTTGCGGCAAAGGAGACATTGTGCCGTGGTTCTCGTCAAGTCATCGCCGCGTTGGGGGGTGATTCTAAACATCTTGGCCCTGTCGCTCGCGGCGCGCCTCGCCTCCGGCGCCTACGAACGCCTGCCTTCCCAGCTGGCCGACCGCGTCGTCGCGCGCGTCAACACCAGGGCCATCACCCTGAGCGAGGTCGAAGAGAACGTCGTGCGCCGGCGCCTGGCCGATCCCGAGGCGCGCTCGGCCAGTCCCCGCAAGCTGTACGAGGACGAACTGCGCAACCTGGTCGACGAGGAACTGCTGTATCAGGCCGCCGGGAAGATGAACATCGAAACGCCGGAAGCGGTCCTCAACGACGAGATCGACCAGATGCTTAAAGGAATTGAAAAGGGCTACGGGTCGAAGGAGGCCATGCTGGAGGCGCTGAAGGAAAACGGCCTGACCCTGGACAAACTGAAGGACAGTTTGCGCAAGCGCGAGGAGCGCCAGTTGAAGATCACCCGGGCCATCAGCGCGCGCTTCACGATCAGCGACGCCGACGTGGACGCCTACGCCAAGGAATTGCGCGACGAGGGGAAGCCCGCCGCCGCCTATCATCTGCGCCAGATCCTGATCCGCTGCGCGCCGGACGCCGACGCCAAGACCGTCGAGCAGGCCCGCGCGCGCGCCTTTGAAGCGGCGCTGGCCGCCCAGCGCGACATGACCTTCGCCGAGGCCGCGACGAAGTTCTCCGAGGACGAGCAAACGCGCGCCGACGGCGGCGACCTGGGCTACATCGACGAAGGGCGCCTGATGTCCGCGCTGGAAGCGGCGGTGAAACGGCTGGACGACGGCGGCATCAGCCAGCCCGTCCGCTCCGACTCCGGCTTCCACGTTCTGCAGTTGGTCGGCACGCGCACCGCGCGCAAGATGCTCTTCGTCAAGCGCTTCGAAGAAGAGCGCGAGAAATGGCTGAAGGAGCTCCGCCGCACCGAAACCGTCGAGACCCAGATGGACTTTCTGAAGCTGCTGCCGGAGTAGTCTCACCAACAGCATCGATCGCAGCATGAACAACGCAACAGCCTGCCATTGATCCACGGCGACATAATTCTTGCGGAATGCGATATCCGTAATTGCCCATAAATGTCGCCTCTTTCGCGAATCGCATTCAGCGAAAATTACGCCGCCTTATAGAGAACGCCTGTTGGGGTCATTGCCGCCGATATTGCCAGAGGAAAAACGCGAAGGCGCCGACCCCCGCCAGAACGATCAGCGCGCCCAGAAGGGTCAAGCCGCCCACGCGCGCCGAGGCCGCGGAAGGCTCGGCTTGCGCCGGCGTCTCATGGGCCGGCTGTTTCACCGCGGGCGTGGCGTCGACGGGAGGACGCGCGACCGCGGTCGGCGCGGGCGAGGGGGGCTGCGGCCGGGGCGGCGGCGGCGGAGTCGGAAGGGGGGAGGGCGAAGGCGTGGGGGTGAGTCCCGCGGCGGCCAGTTCCGCCTTGCGCTTGGCTTCCTGCGCGTAGACTGCCCGCATGCGAACGAACTCCTGGCGCTGCATGCCCGGCTCCTGCGAGACGGCGGCGTAGAACTCGTCCTTGGGCATCGTGGCGAAGCCCGCCCGCACTGCCTCGGGCAGGCGGAACGGCAGGCTGCGGAAGGCGTTGATCCGCCCGGTGGCGTCGAGGTTGGCGTCGGCCAGAATCGGCTCGACCATCTGACGCGCCACGCTGAATTCGGCGGTCGCGCCGTCGGCTTCGGTCAGCTTCACCCGCACGTACGGCTGGGCCAAGGGGTCCTGACCCACCTCCACCTTGGCGCCGGTCTCGCTCACGATGGTCTGCGGCTCAAACGCCGTGTCGAAGGCCTGGGAGGGGTCGGGGTAGAAATGGGCCACGGTCATGTCGAACTGCGTCTGGACCATGTTCGGGTAGCCGCGCAGGGCCGTCAGCTGCTTGTCCGCCTCGAGGCGCGGATCGCGCACGGTCAGCGCCAGGAAGGATTCCGACACCAGGAACGGGTCGCTCCCGTCGGTCGGATACACGGCGAAGGCCCGCGGATAGTCCTTGGATCGCGCGTACGAGAACAGATCGTTCTGCCCGGCGTCTGGAACGATCTTCTCGTCCGGTTGGTAGGCGAACGGAACGCCCTCCCCGCGGTCGGCCGGCGGCGGCGGCGTCTCCAATTCCTGCGCCAGGGCGGCGAAGGTCGCGAGGCACAGCCACAGAGCCAAGCCAGAGAGAATAGCCGATCGCCGATCGCCGATCGCCGATTGAACCGAATGTGCCATGGGAGCGCCTCAAACCCAGAGAGAGAGATTGCCGCGGCGGATCGACACGGAGAACGCCTGTTTCTCGCCCGCGCGGCCAAGCCGACCCCCAACGCGCGAGAGACAAGAGTTCTCCCTCTTCACGCGTGTCCGGGCATCCCGATGAAACCGCTGGCCCTTTTCCCCCGATTGGGCGAACGGGGGTCGATCGCTAGGTGAAGAGCGATTCGTCGAGGAGATGGATCACTTCGACCCATTGCCCCGAGTAGTAATCATACAGGTAAAACGACTGCCAGGCCAGCCACGGCAGCTTCCACGAGAAACTCGTGTTTCCATACTGCCAATCCGTCCATGTTTCCTTGTTGGTGTTCCAGTCGCGGATGTAGGTGATATGCCAGTTTACCGAAAGAACGTTGAAGTACTGCGTGCCGCCATAGAACGACGCCGACCCCGCCCCGTGCGCGTCCATGACGCCCCACGCGAACAGCCCGATGGCCGCCGCCAGAATCAACGCGCCGACGAGTTTGCCCGTATTCATCTCTGCCTTCCTCCTCTTGCGCCCGCCGCGCAACGGTGAAATTGCGAATTCCCGGGAGCCGTTCTCACCCGCGAGCGACGCGCCGCGTTGTCGCCCGCAAAATCGTTCCGGCTGTCCCATGCCCCGTTCGACACGGCTTTCCGCGTTTGGTTCCCGCGCCTTCCGCGACATCTTTCGCGCGGCCTTTATCCCACAAGGGCGCCAGGGGTTCAAATCATTTCCGCAAGAGAGCCCGCGCCGAAGCGGCGTAGGTCAAGCCGCAACGAGAACGGATGGAAGGGGTCCGGCCATGCGAGTCAAGCCATCACCGGCGGCCGGGCGTTGGAGAAACGGCCTGGTTTGCGCCCGTAGTTCGGATAGCCGGCGCCGTTGCCTTTCGAGCGCGGAAGGAGCGGCGGGGGCGGGGCGTTGAGCGAGACCACGGTCGGCTGTGGGGCCTCGGGGCCGGCGGGCGGCTCCGGGGCGGGCGCGCCGGCGCCGTTGATCGGCTGATCCAGAATGCCGCGCCAGCCTTCGAGCAGCGTGTTCAGCAGCCCCGCCACCTCCAGAACCCTGTCGGCGTCGTTTTCGATATTGGCCAGCGCGAGCGTGTCGCGCATGTACGTGTACAGCGCGTTCAAGCGCCGGGCGATCTCCCCGCCCTGCCGGTAATCCAGCGCATTGTCCAGCAGTTTGATGATCTCCAGCACGCGGTTGATCAAGCGGGCCTGCTCCTCGCGCTCTTCCTTCTGGATGCACTCGACCGCTTGATTCAACCGGCTGACCGCGCCTTCGTAGAGCAGCACGATCAGATGGCGCCGATCCGCCGTTTGGATGCTTGTTCGTTTGTAGCCGTGCACGCCGTAGGCCATGCCTCAGACACCCTGAATGGACTGGACCCCTCATCAGTTCGAGGAGCTCGACTGCCCGGTCAACTGCGCCAACTGATTCGTCAGAAACTCAGACTGGCTCTGGTACTGCGCCAGGATCGTCTCCAGGTGCGTGAACTGCTGGCGATACGACTCTTCGCGCGCCGTCATGCGGTCTTCCAACGTCTGGATTCGATCGTTGATGTCCTTGATGGACTGATCGAGTCCATGGCTGCGCAGCGTCAGAACGCCGTTGGAGCTGTTGGTGTATTGCTCGATCAACCCCAGCGCCTGGCTGGCCGCGCCGCGGCTGACGGTCATGGTGGCGCTGGTGGACGACGCGCCGGCGGCCAGAAGGCGCAGCCCGGCCAGGTCGGTGTTCGACGCGCCGCGCAGAATCTGCCCCTCGCCGACGGCGGCGTGCCCGTTGATCGTGCCGGCCACGTCCGAGCCCGTCGCGCCGCGCAGCGTCTGGCCGATGCCTGTCTGCCCCGCCGCGCCGCGGTTCGACACGACGCTGAACGATTGCTTCGATCCGTAGTCCTTGGAGCGAACCACCAGTTCGCCCGAGCGGTCGACCGTCTCCAGCCCGACTTTGCTTTGCTGGAAGACGGAGTTGAGCCGTTCCACGATGTCGCCAATCTTGGCGCCCTGGTCCAGGTTGATTCGGTATTGGTGTGTCCCGACGGTGAAGGTCAGCGACTCGGCCTGCGCCAGGCCCGCCGGCGGCACAACCTGCCCGGAGGCGATCTCGGCGCGCGTGGCCGCCTGCGAAATATACACGAAATACGATCCGGGCGCCACGGCGTTGGAAGCCGATATGAACGCCACGGACTGATTGTCGCTTTCGCCGACGAGCGCGAACAGTTTTTTGACCTGGTCGTAGTTGTTTTGAATGGCTTGGCTGAGAGCGGTCTGATCGACGCCCAGCGTGCCGTCGAATCCGCCGCTCGTGCCATCGGCGTTCTGCGCGCGCTGCATGCTGATGCCGATGGAGGCCAGGGTGAATTTCCCTTGGGCCGTGTCGATGCCGCTGGTGACAATGTCCCCCAGCGCGGTGGAGAGCCCGCGGATGGCGCTGTCGCCGAACAGGGGGCCGCCCTTCTGGGCGCTGACATCGTAGCTCCCCTGCGACCTCAAGTCGGAGACCAGCGCGTTGTACGCGGTCACAAACGCGTTGATCTTGTCGGCCATGCCCGTTTTGTCGGTGGACACCGAGACGCGCGCGGGCGTCGTGGAGACTTTCTGCGCCGTCAGGGTCATGCCGGGGACCACGTCGGTCATTGTGTTCGCTGAGCGGTTCAGCGTGATCCCGTCCAGGCGCACGATGGCGTCCTGCGCCCGCTGGAGCACGGGGTTGAAGGCGTCGATGGTGAACTTGTCGCCGACGCCTAGTGTCGAGCCGTTGTCGCCGAAGGCCACGCGGACGTCTTCGCCCCCGGCGATGTCCTGGGCCTCGGCCGTCGCGGTGTAGGCGTCCCGGGCCGACCAGGTGACGCCGCCGTCGAGCGAGACGCGGAACTTGGCCTGGCCGATGGCGCCGGCGCTGGTCACTTCGATGACAACGTTGCGCGTCGCCTCGCCATTGTAGCCGTTTTCCGACGAGACGGTCAGTTGGCCGGTGTAGGCGTTGCCGGCCTGGGCGACGGCATCCTCGATGACCGGATGGTCGAAATCGAGCGTGGTGTCGTTATGGACGATGGCGATGGCATGCGCGGCGCCGGTGTCGTTGCCGATCAGCATCAAGCGATACGGATTGGTCGGTGTGCCGTCGTTGACGATGGTGGCCGTCACGCCGGCCTGCGCGTTGTTGATCGCGTCGCGCAATTCGCTCAGCGTCGTCGTGGCGCTGACCGTGATGGAGGCGACCGCCGAGCCTTCCGGCCCGAGACGGAACTGGAACGTGCCGTCGCCGGCGGCGATGGCGGTGGAATCCTGGGTGGCCACGCCCTGCGAGGCGCGCCGCTCGTTGGCCGCCAGTTGAAGGATGTCGATATTGAAGCTGCCGTCGGGCGCCGAACTGTTGGCCGACGCGGACAGCGCCGAGGTGTCGGAAACGGAAGTTTGCTTCGAGGAGAAATCCAACGCGCTATCGATCTGCGCCATGGCGTCGCGCAGGGCGTTGAGCCGCAGGTTGATGTCCTGGTAGGCCTGCTGTTGCGTCTGTAAGGCGGTTCGGCGCGTTTCCTGATCCGTGATCGGCTGGCGCTCGACGTTCATCAAACGCGTGATCAGGTCTTCGTAGTTGATGCCCGAAATCAGCCCGGTGCCCACGGAAAGAGCCATCTCGCATCCGCCTTTCTCTGGCGCCGCTCATGGAACGCCCGCCCACGCCTGCTGCTTCTCTTATCGGATTCCGCGGCGTGCGCTTGACGCCGGGAACGATTTTCCCTGTTTCGCGCGACAGGCATGGGGTTTTCGCCGTTCGCGCGTATTTCCGTCTCAGCGTGGCCATCCCCGCCGGAAATCTTTGCCGCGCCCGCGCCGTTCGTGTCTCGTCGATGCAAGAGGCGCGCCTATGCGCCCAGGAGAGACAAAAGAGGGCGGGGGGCGCCTCGGCGCCCCCCGCCTTCGATCCAATGCCGTTGTCAGCCGGTTTGGTTGAAGATCAACCCCTTCATGTCTTCCATGCGTTCGGCCAGCGTCACCATCTCCTCAGGCGGGATCTGGCGGATAACTTCTTTGGTGTTCGTGTCCACCACCTTGACGATGATCCCCACCTTCTTGTCCACGGAGAACTGCAAGGACGGCGAGGCCATCGACTCGGCCAGTTTGGCGTTGACCTGGGAAATCATCTCCGCCATGTCCGCGGGTTTGCCCGCCGCCGCGTTCCGGCCATCCATGGCCTGGACCGCCGCCCCTCCCTGAGCGGCGTTCAGCTGGGCGTTTCCCACTGCAACAGAGGCGTTGGTGAACTCTATCCGGGAGGCGCTGTCGGACGCAACTGAAACGCGGCGTTGCGGACCTTGGAAGGCCATGGAAAGACGGGCCTCGCCCGCCACGCTGACGTCCATGTCGGTCACCCCCTTTGCCTTTCAGCGGGGCGTCTGGTCGGCGCTGGGCGCTTCACAGACGCCCCGTCTGGGTTCGTCGGCCTGCCCTCGGCGGCGCTTGGCGCCGCCGCGAGCTCAGGCCGCTCTCAGCGTCCCGAAGACTACCGGCCCAAGAGGCTCAGAGCCGCTTGCGTCGAGGTGTTGGCCTGAGCCAGGATCGCCAGGCCGGCTTGCTGCAGAATCTGCGCGCGCATCATCTGCGCCGTTTCCGCCGCGAAATCCACGTCGCGGATGCGCGAATCGCTGGCCGTCAGGTTCTCGGAGACGTTCTGCAGGTTGCGGATCGTCGATTCCAGCCGGTTGGTGATGGCGCCGAGGTCCGAGCGGTTCTTGCTGACCTGGGTCAGCGAGAAGTCCAACGTGCGGATGGCCGCCGTGGCCCCCGTCGAGCTCGTCACGTCGATGCTCGACAGAGCCGTCGTGTCGTCGAGCATGACCGACTGCGCCGTCAGCCCGGCGTCCGCGGGGTTCGTGCCCAGGATCGAGAAGGTCGCGTCGCTGTAGAGCGTCACCGTGCCGGCCGTGGTGTCGTCGGTCACGTTGGTCGAGGTGGAGTTGGTGTAGCCCAGCGCGCCGCCGATGGTCCCCGTGGTCGTCACGGTGATGTTGCGTCCGTCGCTGGCGTTCAGGACGAGTTGGTTCGAGCCGTTGAGACTGGCCAGGACGCCGGTTTGGTTCATGCGGTCGTTGATGGCCTTGACCAGCGAGCCGCTGGCGTCGTTCGCCTGGACGCTGACCGCGCCGATGTTGACGCCGTTGATCGACAGCGAGTTCGTCGTGCCGTCGATGTCGACGGCCGTGACGCTCTGGTAGGCGCCGGCGGTGAAGCCCGTGGGAATCCCACTGGCTCCGGCCGCGACCGTGAACGCCTCGTTGTTGTTGCTGTACAGGGTGACCGTGCCCATCGTGTCGTCGTTGGTCAGGTTGCCCGACGCGGCGAAACCGAGTTTGACGCCGGCCGTGCCGGTTGTGGTGACGGTGATGTTGCTGCCGTCCGACGAGGTCAGGGTGAGCATGCCGTCGCTCACGCTGGCGGTGATGTTCTTGCTCGCCCCGGACATCGCCGTATTGATGGCGCCTGCAAGAGCGCTGTCGGAGTCGCCGTTCAGGACGGTGACGGGCGAAGCATCCGAGCCGATGGTCACGCCGTTGATGACGAGGTGGTTCGCGGTGTTCAGGGTGATGGCCGTGACGGCGATGGAGTTGGTCTTGACCGCCGGGCCGGCCACGGCTACGACGTTGGTGTCGCCCGTCGAGGCGTTGATGGCCGCGGCCACCGCGATGGCGCTGTTGGCGTTGCCGTGCGTCGACACCGTGTCGTCGCCGGCCACGCTGGCGGCGATCGCCACGTCATCGATCTTCAACGAGGTGGCGTCGGCAATGCCGTTGACCGCGGTGGTGGTATAGGATCCACTCGCCGCCGTGACGCTGGTGGCGTTGGCTACGGCGGTGACATTGGTGTCGCCGGACACCGCGTTGATGGCGTTCGCCACGGAGATGGCGCTGCTGTTGGCGCGCGCGTAAGAAATGCCGTCGGCGGCCGAAGCCCCGACGGACACGCCGTTCAGCGTCAACTCGCCTGCGCCCAGGGACGCCAAGACCTCGCTGCCGGTGAGCGTGGCGACCTTGCCCAGAGAGCTGGCGCGCATGTCGGAGATGCTCAGGCTAATCGTTTGGCCGGCGTTCGCGCCGACCTGGACGTTCTTGCCGGAGAACGTGCCGTCCAAGAGGCTCAGGCCGTTGAACTGCACCGTGCCGGCGATGCGGTTCAACTCGCTGAGCGACTGGTCGATTTCGGCCTGGATGGACGCGCGGTTCGACGCTGAGTTGGTGTCGCTGACCGCCTGGACCGCCAGTTCGCGCATGCGCTGGATGATGCTCGTGCCTTCATCCATCGCCCCTTCGGCTGTGGCCACGATCGACAGGCCGTCGTTGGCGTTGCGCACCGCCTGGTTCAGCCCGCGCACCTGGGCGCGCAAGCCTTCGGAAATCGCCAACCCCGCGGCGTCGTCGCCGGCGCGGTTGATGCGCAGGCCCGAAGACAGGCGCTCCAGACTCTTGTTCAGGGACTCGGTGGTGCGGCTGAGGTTGCGCTGAGCGGTCAAACTCGCAATGTTGGTGTTGACTGTGAGAGCCATGATTCAATCCTCCATGATTGAACTGGTAGTATGTGGGGGCTCATTGGCCCCTGGTGTTGTGCGGGCATCCTTGCCCGCTTGGGTGTTTGGCGGCACGGCCTGGGCGGGGCCGCCAATCCCCGCCGACCTCTCGATCCGATCAGGCCTCCTTATTCACGCGTGATGCCTTGCTCGCGGCGCCCAAAGGGCCTTAGCGACCGTTTCAGTCGTTTCTTCGGCAGAAAATGAGATCCGCTTGAGGTTTTTTTTCGCGCGGCGCGGGATATTTACGGAAAGACGCCCCACGAGCGGTCTCGCTCAGCGTCCGCCAAGAAGGCTATGGACGGCTTATCGGCTGCCAAAACCAGGAGGTTGACATGGATTCCTCCACTTCCGTTGGATTCCGGGCGGTTTTCGTGTTCGTGCTCGGTCGTTTCGGGCGCCAGATCGGCCAGGCACGAGCGCGAGCAGGAGAACCAGCCATGATTTCGCCATGCTCCCCCCGGCTCGCTTGTTGCTCTCCAAGCCGCGCGGAGCGATGATCATGAAAGAGAAGACGCTGGATTGGTCGCCGGGAGATTTTCTGCTGCGCGCCTCGCTGCTGGCGCTCCTGCTGGGAATCGCCTGCTGGACGCCCAAGCAGGCGGCGCAGGCGCCGCCGAGCAACCGCCCGACGGAGGCGAAGGCGCCGGCGGCCGGCCCCGACCCCTCCGCGGCGCCGCGGGAGACGGCCATGACCGTTCGTCCCAACATCCCCTTCAAAACATTGGGGGGAAAGCAGTTCTGGGCCGATGAGCGCGTCTGCTCGGAATGGCGCATCCAACGCAACACGCTGACCGGCCATTGCCGACTGTTGGACCCGGATGACGTGCGCCGGGCCTGGGGCAACTACGACGCTTGCGACGCGAAGTTCGATTCCCTGCGCCGCTCCGGCGTCATCCCGGCCCCTTCGACCGACACCGTCATCCTCCTCCACGGCATCTGGAGGGCGAAGGAGTCGATGCGGCCGCTGCGCAACGCCTTGCGCGCCGCCGGCTACGAGGTCGTCAATCTCAACTACCCTTCGACGCAGGGGCGCATCGAGGAGCACGCGGCCCAACTGGCCCGGGTGATCGACCGGCTGGAGGGCGCCGAGCGGCTCTCGTTCGTCACCCACTCGATGGGCGGCCTGGTCGTTCGCCGCTACCTAAGCGACTGCCGCGACCCGCGCATCGGGCGTTTCGTCATGATCGCACCGCCCAACCACGGCGCCACGCTGGCCGACTGGCTCGACAACGCGAAGGTTTTCCGGCCGGCGTTCGGCCCGGCCGGCCCGGAATTGCGCGCCGACGCCGAGGGCGCCGCGGACGATCTGGCGATTCCGTGGCGCCAATTCGGGGTGATCGCCGGAGGCAAGGGCGACGGCAAGGGGTTCAATCCGCTTCTGCGCGGCGACAATGACATGACGGTCGAGGTCGCGAGCGCGAAACTCGACGGCATGGCCGACTTTCTCCTCGTCCGCCGCATCCACACCGTCATCATGAAAGCCCCGGAAGTCATCGAGGCGACGAAGCGATTTTTGAGAGATGGGCGATTTGAGGAGGACAACACAACGAATTAGCCGCAAAGAACGCAAGGAACGCATAGAAAAGAAACGGTTCTTTCTATGCGTTCCTTGCGTTCTTTGCGGCTAATTTGTCCTTTATTCGCTCTGCTGCTTTAGCTCGTTCAACAGGTTCAGCGCCTGAAGCGGCGTCACGGTGTTGAGATCCAACTTTCGCAAGCGCTCGACGACCGGGTGGGCGAAGCCGTCGAAGAGCGAGAGCTGCACCATGTCCTCGCCGCGCGAACGAGCCGGCGGCTTCGCATGGCCGCCGCGGGCGCGGGGCGATTCGCC
>JAPLSS010000354.1 GCA_026398515.1 Candidatus Sumerlaeota bacterium
ATCCGCACGAGCCGTGGGACCCGCCGCGGGAATACGCCGACCGCTACACGCCCGGCTACACCGGGCTGGATTTCATCTGGCCCGGCGTGGCGTGGGAAAAGGGCGAGCCGACGCCGGAGGAGATCGAACGCATTCGGGCGCTCTACTTCGGCGAGGTCACGTTCATCGACAAGTGGATCGCGCGGCTGATGGACAAGATCGATCAGTTGAGGCTATGGGACGACACGGTGGTCGTCTTCACCAGCGACCACGGCACGCAGATGCTCGACAACGGCAAGATCGGGAAGCACGCCAACGACCTGCGAGCCTACAACACGCGCATCCGCTTCGACATCCGCCACCCGAACGGCCCGCGCGGCAAGAAGGTCCGCGGCTTCGTCCAGGCCCACGATCTGCTGCCCACCCTCTTCGGCATGCTCGACTTCCCCATCGAGGTCGACGGGCGCGACGTGTGGCCGATGGCGGAGCGCGACGGCGCGCCGCCCGCGCGCGACCACGTCGTCATCGGCTGGAGCGATTGGACGAACGGCCGCGCGCGCGGCCATGCCTCCGTGCGCGACGACGAATGGAATTACCAAGTCGCCACCGGAGTCGAAGACCCGGCGCCGAAGCTGTACCATTTGTCGGAGGACCCGCTGGAGAAGACCAACGTGATCGACCGCTTCCCCGAGGCCGCCGCCCGCCAGCGCCGGCGCCTGGAGGCGGTGCTGAAGCAGCCGCTGCCGGGCGTGCACGACGAGGTGGGCTCGCACGTTCCCTACGAATCGCCGATGGACATCTGCTGCCGGCATTGGTTCAAGGGCGCCGGCGGCCCACCCAGGCCGGAATGATCCGGAAGCATTAGTCAGAATTATGGAGTCAGAATAATAATGAATGCTATTATTCTGATTCCATTATTCTGACCTATGCTTTTTCTTCATGGCTTGTAGTGAAATTCCCGCTCTTCGTATTCCCGAATCTTGGCCAGGGTCTGTTCTTCCGTCGGCGCGCGCAGAAACTCCGGCACGAACGCGCGGACGATCCGCCCGTGCCCGACCAGCGAATAGCGGTCGGAAAAGCGCTTGAAATAGACCTTCTGGTCGCCGATCGGGCGCGTCTGGTCGATGATGCCATCATAGTCGTCGATCATCTTCACGGAAACGCGCATGTCGTACAGCTTCACCGGCATGCCGCGCGAGTCGACCGAGGCGACGATCCCCGAATGCTTGGGAATCCACGGCCCCAGCGTGTCGTTATCCCTATAGTGGCCCATGAACACGATGTCGCCCACCTCGAACGGCGCCTCGGGCCGGAACTTCTTGTCGCGGTACTGCGCTTGGGTGATGCGGTCTTCGCAATACCACTGCTGGTCGCGGAAGTAGCGCTGCACGTTCAGGAGGCGGAAGAAGAACATGTAATCGGTCGGCGTATTGCTGGAGAAATTGCCGCCGGCCAGATACTCATTCCTGTGCTCCTCGAAATCTGCGGCCATCGCGTAGCGCAGCGGAAAGCCGGCCAGCGTCAGGGCGTGCACCGGATAGGCGGGGCAGACCCAGACCCGTTCGGTCAGGTCGTCGATCTTCTTGTTTCTCACCAGCCGATACGTCTTGCGGTTCTCATCGCCATAGTACGCGTTGTCCAATCCGTCGGAAGCGGCCATGTAGTGGCGGCCGTCGTCCTCGCCGCCGAAGTAGCCGTCGAACCGGACATGTTGGTCGGCGTAGACCTGCGCCGCGGCGATGACGCGCTTGGGAAAGTCCTTGGGAATCTCGTTGAGGATTTCCAGACGTTCGCCCCACGGGTTGTACAGCGAGACCAGCGAACGGTCCACCGGATACGAGCGCCCGGCCAGCTCCTTGACGAGCGGGTCGGACTCGGAGGGGGACACGAAACGCGTGGCGCTGAGGAAAGCCAAGATGACGGCGAGACAACGAAGACGGTGCAAAGCGGGGCATCCTTCCGAGGCAAGGGCGTTCAATCGCACGGAAGTGCAGAGGGTAATCAACGCTTCCATCCGCGTCAACGATGGGGATTCGGGTGGGAATTCAACACTCGAAATAACGCGCAATCGGCGGCGCGGCGGTCGAAGGTGCAGGTCGCGTCGGCCTTCTCGTTCCTCCCGCACAGTCCGATCACGTAGTCGGCGTAATCGGCCTTGCCCTTCTCGAAATAGCCCAAGGCCTGCCACGCCAACTCGGAATGCTCCACGCGCAGGTCGTCCGCGGACAGGGCTTTACGCACGACATCGATGGTTTGCGGCCGACGATATCCATAGCCTCTTTCCAGCACCCAGACCGTTTCGCAGAGCGCGACGAGCGAGATGACGCCGGGGGATTCGGCGCTGCACGACGATTCGATCAGGCGCGTGGCGGCGGCGGTCTGGCGCGGTTCGTCGCGCACGATGTAACGGACCAACACATTCGTATCCAGAGCGATCACCGTCCGGCCCTCCGCGCGCCCGCGGCGATGGCGTCGTCCATTTCGGCCAGGGAAAGCGCCCGTGCGGGTTTCGGCAACGCCCCCTTCAGGTCGCGCACCGATCCGCCGATCCGGACCACCTCCAGACGGTCGTCGTCCGTGATGATGAACTCCAGGCGCGTTCCCGCGCGAATCCCCAGACGACGCCGCGCCTCGGCCGGCAATGTGACCTGCCCCTTCGATGTGACGGTGGCCGTCATGCGATTCGCCTCCTTGCCTTACATCTACTCCTTACAACCTACACTCTTTCCCGCGCTCTGTCAATGCGCGCTTTGGCAACCTGCGAATTTGGGGCGCCTCCGGGAGGGGCCTGCGCTCCAACGGGCCAGAACCAGCTTTCAAAGGGCTGGGCGTTGTTCGTGGCGTCGGCTTTCCAGCCTGCGCATCGTTCGAGCCGCCACCATTTGCCTATGAGCGCAGGCTGCAAAGCCTGCGCCACGAGCAGAGCATCGCCACACGGGTTTTGACATTTCGGCGCCGATGTGCGAGCAAGGTTGCATTGAGCGTTCTTCCCGTCGGGCGGAAATTGGATCTTATGTCCTTGACTGCCGCAAACCCTACCGTTCTTCACCCGGCGCCCGAACTCCGCTTCATCCTTGGGCGCGCCGGGGCGGGGAAGACGCATCATTGCCTGGAGGCGATTCGGGCGCGGCTGAGGAAGGCGCCGGATGGGCCGCCGCTGATTTTTCTGGCGCCCGACCAGGCGACGTTTCAAATCGAACGCGCGCTGATCGAGACGCCGGACCTGCCCGGTTTTTTCCGCGCCCACGTCCTTTCGTTCCGAAGGTTGGCGTGGCGGCTGTTCGATGAAATCGGCGGGCCGCGCAATCCTCCGGCCGGCGATCTGAAACGACTCCTGATCCTGAAATCCATCATTGGCCGGCGAAGGGGGGACCTGCGGTTCTTCCGGCGCGCGGCCGACAAAATCGGCTTCGCCCGCGCGGTCGACGCCTCTCTCACGGAGTGGAGGCGCTATGGACTGACGCCGGAGCGGGTCGAGGCGCGCCTGGCGGAATGGGAAAGCGCCGGACGCGACGGCGGCGCGCTGGCGCTGAAG
>JAPLSS010000475.1 GCA_026398515.1 Candidatus Sumerlaeota bacterium
GTCGATCACTGCGCCACCGGCAAGAACTACTGCACGGGCCAGACGGGGACGCGCCTGCGCTATTTGTCGTGCTCCTACTACGGGCGGGTTGGGCGGCCGGTCGATACGTTCGATTATGCGATCCAGGCGATGCGCGACAAGCTCGACCAGTATCCGCGGTTCCGCGGGCTGCCGGTCGAGGTGGCCGAGTTCAGCGTGCTGGCCAACGAAAGCGGGAAGCGCCTCAACGCGGGCGAATCGACGGAATGGACGGCGAGTTGGTTCGCGGCGATCGCGGACCACGCGTATCGGCTGAATGTGGCGCGGATTCATCAATGGAACACGACCGTCCGCGAGACGCTCACGCCCCTCGGCGTGGTGATTCAGCGCCTGGAGCGGATGGTCGGCGGCGAGCGGCTGGCGGTGGACGCGAAAGGAGCGAACGACCTGAGCCAGTGCGGCGCGATCGCCTGCCGGAAGGACGGGCGGCTGTTCGCTCTGGTGTACGCGCACCGGACGAATCGCACGCCGAAGACGACGGAGAATGTGACGTTGCGCCTGCGCGATCCGCGCATGAAGAAGGGCGAGCGGTGGCGCATCACCGAGAACGTGATCGACGAAAGCCACGGCGTCTTCCTGCACGCGCTGTACGCGGACTTGGAGGCTGCCGGAGTCAAGCCGCTGCCGAACGCGCCGCTGTATGGCGGGGACATTTTGAAGACTTTCGGCCCGGCGCAGGACGCGGTCACGAAGGCAAATTGGAAGAAATACCAGGAAATGGCGAAGCCCGGCGTGTTGCGGGACAATGAGCCGCTCGAAGTTGGCGACGGCGAGGCGGAGTTGAAACTGGAGATGCCGACTCACAGCGTGCGCGTTATTGAGTTGACGCCGGGCAAATAGGCCAGAGATGCCACTGCGTCTTCGCGTCTCTGCGGCAAGGAGTTTCAAAAGATAACGAAGGAAGGTCGCATTGCACGCGCTTTTTCCAACGGCTTCAATTTAGCCGCGGAGACGCAGAGGCGCAAAGGAATGGGCGGTCTTCCTCTGGGCCTTTGCGTCTTTGCGGCAGATCGTTTTCCGAAGACGTACGACGAATAATTCACCATTCGAGAGCGAGACTCATGAGTCATAACCGGGTTTGCCTGCTTGTCGGCGTCTGGCTGGTAACGCGTGTTGCTTTCGCGGAGCCGCAACTGACGTTCCAGGCCGGATTCGATCAGACGGATCGTCTGGTCGACTATGCCGGCGGTCTCGATCTGGCCGCGTGCCGCGAGGCGCAGCTGGCGCCGGGGAAGTTCGGCCAGGCGCTGCGCGTGGACAGAAGCGAAAACGACGTGTGGCTCGACGCGCGCGGCAACCTGGACAAGGCGCGCGGCACGATCAGCCTCTGGTACAAGCCGGAAGAGAGCGGCGGACAACATCCGCTCGTCTGGAGCGATTCGGCGATCAAACAGGACTGGCCCGGCCTGCGGATCTCGTATGACAACGGCAAGATCGCGTTCACCCACAACCAACCGGGCGCCTCCTTGAGCGCCCCGGCCAACCCGCGAGCCGACGGGTGGTTGCACGTCGCCGCGACGTGGGACTGCGCCGCGGCCATGGCGCTGTTCGTCAACGGAAAAGAAGCGCAACGCAAAGAGTTGTCGTGGCGCCCGTATCAGATTCCGCCCATCGTCATTGGCGGCGATTTCATGGAGAAATGGGGCGGCGCCTGCGCCAACGGGTTGATCGACGATCTGCGCATCTACAGCGAGCCGCTGACGGACGAGCAGGTCGCCTCGCTCTGCGCCGGAACGCTCGAGTTGCCAAAAGGGAAAGCGTCGACCGAGGGCTGGCTGGGTTCGATTCCGCTGGGCGCGCCGTCGGAGAAGCCCGCGCGCAAGACGTTCGAGTTGAACTTTGAAAACGGCTTCGAGGCGACGTCGGCGTCCGGGAATGGAAAGCCCATTGCGCAGTCGCCGCCGGAAATCGTCGAGGGGTTCCGCGGCAAAGGGGCGCGTTTCGCGGAGAAGCAGTTCCTGCAATACGCCGAAGCAGGAAACCTGAACAAGCCCCAAGGCACGATTTCGCTTTGGTATCGCGCGGACTCGGCCGAGGCGCCGGAGAAGGGCGCGTATCTCCTGCGCGAAGAGGGGCCGAATGAGAAGGGCATCAATACCTTGTGGCTATGGGTCTACCTGGGCGGCTTGCGCTTCGATCTGCGCGACCCCGACGATCTGTTCGTGACAAATCGAACCATTGCGTTTACGCCGGATCGATGGCGGCACATTGTCGTCACGTGGGATTGCCGGCGCAACCGCTCCATGTATATCGACGGGCAATTGCTCGCCTCGGGCAAGAACAAAAAGGACTCCAAGATGGGCTTCACGCCGTTGAGTTGGCCGCCCATCGAGCACCCGTCCTTCTTCCTCGGCGCCGAAAACGCGAGGGGGCAGCGGGCGGCGCAGGGCGCGATCGACGAGGTCTGCCTGTTCGACGCGATGCTGACCGCGGATGAAGTGCGAAAGCTATATGAAAGCTACCCGGAGCGCCCCGCGCCTGTCGCCGTGTCCACCCCCGAGTTCGTAGCGCGGTCTTCAGGTCGTCCAGAATCCCAGGCGTCCATGCCGTCCATACAGTCCATGCCGTCCATCGGGATGCGACCTGAAGGTCGCACTCCGAACCTTAAGATGTTGGAGAAGATCGATCTGGCATCGGCGCTCGGCCCCGACCAGTTCACCGACAGCGACGGGAAGTCGCACGTGGTCGAAAGTCCCCTGGGCAAGTATCGCGAGGCCGACCCGGCGCGCCACAGCCGCTTCGCCGTCGAGTTTCACGTGGAACACCTCGGCAAGACGCATCGGATCGTGTGGAAGTATCCCGACGACAAGGCGCGGACGATGGACGTCATCGTGCAGCAAGTCGCGATCGCCGGCAACCTGGACACACAATTTTACACGGTCCACGCCGGAGCGTTCACCGGCGACGAGTACCCGTTGACGAATCGCATGGTCGAGCAGGGCGCGTTCTTCTGGCCGGACCAGAAGGACCAGGCGGTCATCTTTATGACGGCGATGGAGGGCCAACCAGCCGCCGCGTCCGAGGTGGCGATCTACGAAGTGGAGGATGGTCTGCCCGCGGCGCCGGTCGAGCCGTACACGGGCAAAACCCCCGCGCGCCACGCCGGCATCTATTACGAAGACCCTGTGCTGCCGCGCAATCTGGCCACTGCCCCCACGTTTCCCGATTTCGCAAACGCCGGTGACCGGCTCGTCGAATACATGCAGTGGTTCGGGCAGGACTTCTTGATGTATCCGTCGGTCTGGTATGAAGGGCCGCTCTACCATTCGACCGTGGAATACTGCCCGTACGAGTTCACCATCAGCCGCCCGCATCCGCCGATGTATCTCACGTATCTGGCGAAGCGGCTCGACGCGGCGGGCATGAAGTTTGTCCCGACGTTCAACGTGCAGCAGATGCAAAGTTTGAACGACGAGGCGCTGTTGGACGAGGAGGCGGTTCGGGGCGGGGCCGAGACACCGCTCAATATGATGTGGCACAATCACCTCAAATCCTACGGCTGGCACGGGAGCGATCCGTACTACAACTGCCTCGCCCCCCGCGTGCAAAGCCAGATCAAGGCCCTCGTGCGGGAACAGACGGAGATGCTTAAGGACATTCCGTCGTTCGCGGGCATCGCGCTGCACATCACCCAGATCTCGCTGCTGGCGTTCGGCAGCCTGGATTCGGGCTATAACGATGGAAACCTGAAGGCGTTCCAGAAGGAGACGGGCGCGCAGATCCCTGTCGATCCGGAAGATCCGGCGCGGTTCTTCAAGTCGTATCAATGGCTGATGACGAACGCGCGTAAGGAGTGGATCGACTGGCGCTGCGCGAAGGTGGGCGCCTTCTACGCCGAACTGGCGCGGATCGTGACAGACGCGCGGCCGGGCGCGCAGTTGATCGTCAAGCCCGACATCCTGGGTCAGGAGGCGCGCATCGCGGACTCGTATCGCCATCCCGACGGGTTCAACGAGGCGATGCGCGAGGCAGGCCTGGATATGGTAATGCTGAGCAAAGTCCCGGGCGTGTCGTTCGAGCGCACGATCTTTCCGGCCGACTACCGCTGGCGGCGGGCGCATCAACGCGACCTGCCCGAACACGCCGACACGCGGACCAATACGACGGCGACGCGCGCGTTTCGGACGTTCGCCGCGCTGCCCGACACCGGGATCAACATGCACGACCGCTATTGGGAAGACGCGATCGGCGAGACCGCGCCGATGGAGGGCTTGTGGGGCGCGAAGGAGAATCGCTGGCGGGTCTCGACGCTCAACCCCAGCCCGGCTTATATCCTCGAAGACTACGCCGCGCCGCTGGGTGAGTCGGACGTTTTTTGCTTCACCAAGGGCGGATTCGTGCTGGGGTTCTGGGGCGTCGAGGAGCCGATTCGCGAATTCACGCGCGCGTTCCGGGCGCTGCCGGCGGTCAAGTTCACGGACGTGAAAGGGTTGAGCGATCCGGCGGCAGTGCGCGTCGGGCAGGCGGATGGCAAGCAGTTCCTCTACGCGGTCAACCGGTTCCAATTTCCCGTGTCGTGCGCGCTGAGATGCAACGGCGCGGGAGCGAAAATCATCGATTTGGCAAGCGACGAGGCGTTGGAGGCGGCGGATGGGGCGTTGAGGGTTGAATTGGGGCCGTTCCAACTGCGCAGCTTCCGCGTGGAAGGCGGCGCGCTGCGCATTGCGGGCAGCGAGGAGACCATTGATCTGGCCGTCTCGGCGGATTTGCTCAAGCAGCTCGACGCCTATGAGGCGCGGTTGCGCGCCGTCGGCGAACGCGCCGGCGATCCGAAGGAATTCGCGCACTACATTCAACAAGGCCGCCAGATGGCTGAGCGGAAACACTGGGCGGAGTTGTATTATCTGCTGCAGGAGAACTGGGCGAAACGGCTCGACGCGATGCGCTGAGTTCGTAGCGCGGCCTTTAGGTCGTATGGGACGCATGGGTCTTATCGGCCCCATGCGACCTGAAGGCCGCGCTACGGATTTTTCTCTTGACGCCGTTGGCCTAGTTGTCCTATATGATCTAGGACAATAGGACAAAGGCCGCGCGACCATGCTCTTCCGAATCGACCTCAACTCCCCCAAGCCCGTCTACCAGCAGGTCATCGACCAGGTGAAATACGCCGTGGCGGCGGGGCGGCTGCGCGCGGGCGACCGTCTGCCGGCGATCCGCGACGTGGCCACCCAAACGCGCGTCAACCGCAACACGGTGGCGCGCGCGTACCTGGAATTGGAGCGCGAGGGGGTGATCCGCACGAATGCGGGGCAGGGATCGTTTGTGCGCGACGAGGGGCCGGCCGGGGTGCATCGGGCGCGGGCGCGGAGAGTCCTGGCCGATCTGATCGACGAGATGCTGGCGCAGGCGCGGCAGTTTCAGATGGCCGAAGCCGAGGTGATCGCTCTCGTGAACGAGCGGCTGTCGAAGGTGGAATTGGAGTAGGCCGACCTTGCCGAGGTCGGCTTCGGCTTCTGGGAGCGCCGACGTCCTCGTCGGCAATTGATCACAATCCGATGCGCTTTTGCCGACGAGGACGTCGGCGCTCCCAGGAACCGCAGGAGACGGAACAACTCAAGGAGCGGACCCATGGCCGACGAATGGATCATCGAAACCGAAGGGCTGGGGCGGCGGTATGGCAGCCGCTGGGTGGTCGAGGATTTGAGCCTGCGCATCCCGCGCGGCGCGGTGTACGGCTTCCTTGGCCTGAACGGCGCGGGCAAGTCGACCACCATCCGCATGTTGATGGGGCTGATCCGCCGCCACGCCGGGCAAGCGCGCGTGCTGGGGTTCGATCCGGCCAAACAGGACGTCGAGATCAAGCGCCGCGTCGGCTACGTGGCCGAACAGCCGGCGTTCTACGACTGGATGCGAGTGGACGAGATCTGCGGGTTCGTCGCCCACTACCGACGAGGCCAATGGGACAGCCGGCGCGCCGAGGACCTGATCAAACGCTTCCGCGTGCCGACCGACGCGCGCCTCCGGGACCTCTCGAAGGGCCAGCGCGCCAAGACCGCGTTGGTGCTGGCGATGGCCTTCAACCCCGACGTGCTGATCCTCGACGAGCCAACGTCGGGCCTGGACCCCGTGGCGCGTCGGGAGTTCGTTGAAGGCGTGTTGGCGGAGTTCCAGGAATCGGGCCGCACCATCTTCGTCTCCTCGCACCTCGTGAACGAGCTGGCAGGGCTGGTCGATCACGTAGGCATTCTATTCGAAGGCCAGCTGCTCGTCAGCCAGCGGGCCGAGGAATTCCTCGACTCGATGCGGCGCATTCGCTTGGCGTTCGACGGCGAAGCGCCGCGCGAGATCCAGTGTCCGGGATTGCTCAAGGCGCAAGTCGACGGGCGCGAGGCCGTGCTGGCGGTGCGCAATTACATCGAAGAGCAAACGACGGCGCCATTGCGCGCGTTGAAGCCTGTTTCCCTCGAAGTCGAACGTCTCAATCTGGAAGACGCGTTCGTGGAGTTCGTCGGCGCGGCGGAAAGGGAGCAAGCATGAACGGCGAAGGCGAAACGCGCCGCCGGTCGCGCCTCAGGGCCGCGCTCAACCGGCCCGTTGGCCGATTGCTGCCGACGCACAGCCTCATCGTGCGCGAGGCGCGCGCGGCCTCGAGCGCCGTGGCGGCGATGGTGGTTCTGACGTTGCTGGTCGGCCTTCATCAGACTGTCATCAGCGCCTTCTCCACCGGCAGTCTCGTCTTCAGCTCGGACGACTACTGGGGCGCGGTGGCGGTGGCCGGTATCATCCTCGGCCTGTTGCTTGGCGTGCTGTGCGGCGCGGAAGAGCTGGAAAACGGGACGGCGGATTTCGCGCGGCGCCTGCCGATCCCCTGGCCGCGCATCTTCGTTGAGAAGGTCGCCGGATCGTTGATCGCCTTCGTCGCGTGGCTTGTCATGGTCGCCGCCTTAGGGACGCTCGCCGAGGCGTTGTACGGGGAACGAT
>JAPLSS010000349.1 GCA_026398515.1 Candidatus Sumerlaeota bacterium
CGGTGAAGGCGCCCTTTTCATGGCCGAATAATTCCGACTCGATGAGTTCTTCCGGGATGGCAGCGCAATTGACATCGGTGAAAGGCCCGTCGCGCCTGTGGCTTTTGTAATGTATCTGGCGCGCAACAACTTCTTTTCCGGTGCCGTTCTCGCCGGTTATGAGCACCCATCCGTCGGTCGGCGCAACACGCTCGATGTCCTCGCGCAATTTCTGCACCTTTTGGATGGCGCGCTTCTCGGCCTCGTACTGCGCGCGCATCGCGTCGGCGTCGGCCTTGGTCTCCTGCAATTCCTTTTGCAGCGCTTTGAGGCGCTCCTGGCTGGCGCGGTCCTTTTCCTTCTTAAGCGCGGCCTCTTCGATCTCGAGTTGCATGACGCGGCGCATCGCGGCGTCGAGTTCGGCGGGCATCGAGTCGATCTCGGTGCGGATCATCGCGCAGGCTTCGTCGACGAGATCGATGGCCTTGTCCGGCAGGAAGCGGTCGGTGATGTAGCGTTGCGAAAGGGTCGCGGCGGCCACCAGCGCGTTGTCCTGGATCTTGACGCCGTGGTGCACCTCGAAGCGCTCGCGCAAGCCGCGCAGGATCGAGACGGTGTCCTCGACCGACGGCTGCTCAACCAGGACCGGCTGGAAGCGGCGTTCAAGTGCGGCGTCCTTCTCGACGTGCTTGCGGTATTCGTCCAGGGTGGTGGCGCCGATGCAGTGGAGTTCGCCGCGCGCGAGCATCGGCTTGAGCATGTTGCCGGCGTCCATCGAGCCCTCGGCGCGGCCCGCGCCGACGATCGTGTGCAGCTCGTCGATGAACAGGATGACGCGGCCGTTGCTTTCCTTGATTTCGTTGAGGACCGCCTTCAGCCGCTCTTCGAACTCGCCGCGGTACTTGGCGCCGGCGACGAGCGCGCCCATGTCCAGGGCGAAGATGGTTTTGTCCTTGAGGCCTTCGGGCACGTCGCCGCGGACGATGCGGTGCGCCAGCCCCTCGGCGATGGCGGTCTTGCCGACGCCCGGCTCGCCGATGAGCACGGGGTTGTTTTTGGTCTTACGGCTCAGGATGCGGATGACGCGGCGGATCTCCTCGTCGCGCCCGATCACCGGATCGAGCTTGTTGGTGCGGGCCATTTCCACGAGGTCGCGGCCGTAGCGTTGGAGCGCCTCGTAGGTCTCCTCGGGATTGGCGCTCTGGACGCGCTGGTTGCCGCGGACGTCGGTCAGCGCCTGGAGAAAGCGGTCCGCCGTCACGCCGAACTGGCTGAGGACGCGTCCGGCCGCCGTCGAGCCGTCTTCGCGAATCAGGCCGAGCAGCAGATGCTCGACCGAGACGTATTCGTCCTTCAGGCGCTTGGCCTCGGCCTCGGCGTCGACCAGAAGTTTCGACACGCGCTGCGAAACGTAGAGTTTGTCGGGCGAGACGCCCTGGCCGGTCACGCGCGGCTTCTTGCGCAGTTCGTCTTCGACCGCGCGGATGAGGGAATCGACGGGCACGTCCATCTTGCGAAGGAGGCGCGGCGCGAGCCCCTCGGGCTGCTCGAGCAGCGCCAAGAGCAGGTGCTCGCCGTCGACCTCCATGTGGCCGAACTGGACCGCTTTGTTCTGGGCCTCGGCCAGCGCTTGCTGGGATTTCTGGGTCAGGCGATTCATATCCATGATGGTTTCGTCCTTCCTTCGCGGCGCGTCGCGCTACGTTGCAGCCGCGGAAGACGCGCCGGTTTTTCGTGGCGCATCGGCCTCTTCGCGGTCGACGCTGACGGGACAGAACAAGGGGTGTGCCAAAGAACGATAGCCGATAGCCAATCGTCGATAGCCAATCGAAAGACGGGGCGTTTCTTCGGCTATTGGCTGTCGGCGATCGCCGTTTCCGTCAGCGTGTAGAAGTGCAGCACGCAATCGCCGTAAGGCCGGATCTCGCAACGCGCCAGGCAGC
>JAPLSS010000036.1 GCA_026398515.1 Candidatus Sumerlaeota bacterium
CTTGAGCGGGATGAGCGCCAGGGACTCGAAGCCCGCGGCCAGGCAGCGCCCGCGCGCCGGAGCCCCGAGCGCGGCGCCGGCCACCGGGAGCGTCTCCGAGAGGCCGCCCGTCCAAAAGCTGCCGCCGGCGGTGAAGCCGGCCCGCCCGGCGTCCCCCGCGCCGCGCAGCACCTCCCCGCACAGACCGGCCAGCTCGGCGCGCGGGCGTCCCCCGCCGGCGGCGGCGTGGTCCGTGTCCGTCCGTGTTTGTCCGTTATGGGGCGGGAACAGCGTGTTCTCGGTTTGCAGAAAGTCCGCGCCCAGTCCCTGCGAGACGCGGAAGGGGAAATCGGTCCCGTCGGAGATGCGGATGCCGCCCCCGGCGCAGCCCGAGTGGTTCAGCATCAGGTTCAGCGCCCCTTCCATCGTCGTGCGCGAGTCCTCCTGCGTGTTGAGCAGGCGCAGCATCTCCACGGTGACCTCGCGCTCCTGGTCCAGGGCCTTCTGGGCGGTGATGTCGCGCGACATCAGCACGATGGCGCCCACTCCGCCGCCGGCCTCGGGCAGGGGAATGTAAACGAATGACATGAAACGATCGCCGACCCCCGGGTAGTGCCGCAGGCACTCGCGGGTGGCCACCCGGCCGTCCAGGGCCTCGGCCAGCGCCTGGGCATGGACCGCGTCGTAGAACTCCGCCCCGACGATCTCGCGCACGGGACGGCCGATCGCGTCCTCGCGGCGCATGTTGAAGAAGCGGAGAAAGGTCCGGTTGACGGCCTGGTAGTTCAGTCCGCGATCGACGATCGTGATCGGATCTTCGGCGTGCTCGAAGGCCTTCTGATACAGCCGCATGTCGGTTTCGATCTGTTTGCGCTCGGTCAGGCTGAAGCACGAGCCGATGAACCCGGCGAGATCCCCCCGGACATCGTAAAAGGGGCGGGCCACATCCAGGATCCAGTGATACTGGCCGTCGTAATGCCGCAGACGGTATTCTATTGAAAACGGCGTGCGGGCCTGGAATGCCTTGGCCCGCGTGCTCAGGCAGTGCTCCGCGTCTTCGGGATGGATCCCCGTCGTCCAGCCGTCGCCCAACTCCTCGGCCAGCGAGCGCCCGGTGAAGGCCAGAAAGGCGTGATTGAAATAGTTGCATTTGCCGTCGGTCCCGCAGCGCCAGACCAGGATGGGAAACAGGTCGAACAGCGAGCCGATCGAATCCGCCGGAAGCGAAATTTTAGCCTCGTTTGGCGTGCGAGCTTCAGCTTCGTTTGGCGTGCGAGCTTCAGCTTCGTTTGGCGTGCGAGCTTCAGCTTCGTTTGGCGTGCGAGCTTCAGCTCGTACATCCGCCCCAGGCCCCTCGCGCCGCCTCCAGATCAGGCCGCCCAGCAGGAAAGCCATGGCGATCAGGCCCAGAACGTAAGGCGTCGCCAGTGCCTCATGGCGCCGGATCGTGGAGATGATTTCGACGATGGCGGCCACGCCGGCCGCCGCGGCGAAGATCGAGGCCAGGATGATGAGAATTCTGCGCTGGGGAATGAACATTGGCGACCTGTGCCTTATCATGTTTGGATCGATCCCCGATCGAACCGGAACATCCTCCCCCCAACTGAAAACTTACCAATAAAAATAACACAGTCAATGGTAAAGACAACCCACTATTTTACTTATCGTCCCCTCGGGCGGAATCTTTACACGAAAATGCTTGCGCCGCGCTCTTGCTTGTCAAGGCGGCGCGATCCATACTCCCAAGGTCCAAATTCTCGTTGTCCGGCAAAGATTTTCTCCCAATTCCGCATTCCGCATTCCG
>JAPLSS010000395.1 GCA_026398515.1 Candidatus Sumerlaeota bacterium
TCGCCGACCCGCTCTTCGTGGACGCCGCCAAGCGCGACTTCCGCCTAAAGCCCGAATCGCCGGCGGCGAAGATCGGCTTCCAGCCCTTCGATTTCAGCAGGGCCGGGCTGTACGGCGAAAAGGAATGGGTCGAACTGCCAAACAAGTATCCCCACCCGCCGATGGAGATTCTCGAACTGGAGGGCGAACAGCCGGTGGTCGACGATTTCGAATCGACCCCCCTGGGCAGCGCGCCGCGCAACGCCAAAGTCCTGGGCGAAGAGGGGGCAGCCGGCATTCAGGTGACCGATGAAGCGGCCGCCGGCGGCAAGCATAGTTTGAAGTTCACCGACGCTCCCGGCTTGCCCAAGCCGTACCAGCCCTACATGTTCTATCTGCCGAACGCCTCGGAGGGCACGGCGCGCTTCGAGTTCGATCTGCGGGTGGAGCCAGGGGCCGAGGTTGTGCACGAATGGCGCACCGGCCTGGGGCCGTATCAGGCCGGACCGTCCATTGCGGTCGATGCCGACGGGACGCTGCGGGCCAACGACAAGCCGCTGATGAAACTGCCCGCCAGTCAGTGGGTTCATTTCAACATCGTCTGCCGGCTGGGCGACGCGGCGGGCGCGTATGACCTGACGGCGACCGTCGCCGGCCAGCCGCCGCAGTCGTTCGACTCCCTGCCGAACAAGGACGCGGGCTTCAACGCTCTGGGCTGGCTGGGGTTCCTTTCGATGAGCGACAAGGCGGCGGTGTTCTACCTGGACAACGTGAAACTGAGCTGGCAATAGCCCTTCATTCCGCTTGTCACCGGCGAGCCAATGGCGGTACTTTGGGCCGAGTCGGACCCATCGGACCAGTCTGACGTGTCCGATTGAACAGGAGAACTCGCCCCTTGCCGTCCGCCGCCGCCAAACGCGCGCTGATCCTGACCGTCGGGTTGGACACCGGAGGCGACCACAGCTTGGTCGAAGCGCTGGCGCGCAACCTCGACCGCGAAGCCTACGATTTCCTGACGCTGGTGTCGTCCGCCGACAGCGACAGCGCCGCCCGGCGGCTGCTGCAATTGCTGAAGTGGCCCGAAGAATCCGCCAGCATCGAACACGTGGAAAGCGCGCACGGCCTGGACGAGGTCTTTCGCGCCGTCAATTCCGCCATCCACAAGTTGATCGCGCGCGGCTACGGCCTCGACCGCATCACGGTCAACTACACCGGCGGCACCAAAGTCATGAGCAGCGGCGCGGTGCTGTCGGCCATTTACAATTCGTGCGAGCAGCTGGAATACATGACCGGCCTGGGCGGAGGAGGCCGGGCGCGCCGAACGCTGACAACCCGTCCGCGGGCGATTTTCGCCTATCGCGAGCTGACGCGCGCCCACGCGCACATGTTGGCCGCGGAGTTTCGTTCGGCCGCTGATTCGCTCAGCGCCATTGACGAATCGCTTCTGTCGAAACATGATCGGGCGCTGACGGAGAACCTGCGCCTGCTGCTGGCGGCGTACAGCGCCTGGGACCTGGGGCGCCTCACGGAGTTCTGGGCGCCGTATGGCCGCGTCGGATTCGGCCCCAAGGAACTGGAGCCGTTCCGCCTGCGCGAGGAGCAGAAGGGGCCGCTGGAGCGCTTGACGGACGATTGCCGCGCGGGCCGGCCGTCGGAATTGCTCGGCGTGGAGATGCGCAACAGCGCCGTGCGCCACTATCAGGAGGGGCATTTCGACGGCGCGCTGCAGCGCTTGTACCGGGCCCTGGAGATCCTGGCGCAATGGACGCTGGCGGTCCAACACGCGATCCAGACCGACGATCTGGACCCGCGCAAAGTCCCGGCGCGTCATCGCGATCGGTTCGAGGGCTTGCGCAGTTTGGACGACGGGCGGATCAAGATCGGCATGCGCAAGGCGTTCGAGCTGCTCGCGCTGCTGGGCGATCCGCTGGGCGTCGACTTTGTCGCCGACCTGGAGATGGCGGCGTGCCTGGCCGATCGCGACATGTCGCTCCTGGCTCACGGCGCCACTCCGGTGACGCGCGAGATGTGCCGGCGCTTCCTCGCCGCCGTCGGCGCGTTTTTCGATCGCCGGCTCGAGGGGTTCCGGCTCTTGTGCCGGGCGCTGCAGTTTCCGTGGTTGAAGGATGAGTATTGCGGCGGCGAGCGCGCCGTGGAGGGGAAAGGAAGCGGACCATGATCATCGGCAAGATCGTCGGCACCGTGGTTTCGACGCAAAAGGACGAGGGCCTGCGCGGGTTCAAGTTGCTAGTCGTGCGCAGCCTCGACGCGGGCACGGGCAAACTGGGGTCGAGTTACATCATCGCGTGCGACGCCATCGGCGCGGGCGGCGACGACGTGGTGCTGGTGGTCGCCGGCTCCTCCGCGCGCATGACCGCCCAGACGCAGAACAAGCCGGTCGATTCGGCCATCGTGGCCATCGTCGACCACGTCGAGGTCGAAGGCAAACTGACCTATCAGAAATTCGCCCCCGCGCGGGCGTAGGAGGCCGTTCCTGGGAGCGCCGGCGTCCTCGCCGGCTCAATCGGGAAATGGCGACAATGCCGGCGAGGACGCCGGCGCTCCCAGGAACGGCGCTTCACCGATTCGCGCGGAGGAATGCCGATGGGGAAGGTGACGAAGCCAGCCTCGGCAAGGCTGGCCTACCAGAGCGAAACGAGGCGGCGATGGATTTGGCGCGCATCATTGGCTTGGTGGTGGCGACTCAGAAAACGCCGGAATTGCAGGGCGTGCGGATCTGCGTCATCCAACCGCTGAACGAGGAGTTGCAGCCGTCGGGCTCGACGCTCGTGGCGGTCGATGCGAGCAACCAGCGCGGCCCGGGCGAACTCGTGTATTACGTCACCAGCGCCGAGGCCGCGTTCACCTCGCCGGAGAAGGTGAGGATGCCGGTCGACGCGGCGGTCTGCGGCATCGTCGATCACCTCGACGTAGTGCGGGAGCATTTGCCGAAGAAGGGATAGGATTGCCGATTTTCGATTGCCGAACGAACCGCAAAGAACGCATAGAACACAAAGAATAGAGACTTTCTTCTATGTGTTCTATGCGTTCTTTGCGGCCAATCATGTCAATCGGCCATCGGCAATCGAAAATGACCAATGATCTTCGCCAAAGTCATCGGAAAGGTCATCTCGACCGACAAGCACCCGGCGTTTGAGACCCGGAAACTCCTCTATGTCCAGCCGCTTGGGCTGGACCAAACACCGCGGGGGCTTCCGACCGTCGCCATCGACTACGTCGACGCGGGCGAAGGCGACATCGTGCTGATGGGCGCGGCGCCGGGGCTGGCCCAGCAGGTCTTCGGCATCCCCGATTCCCCCATGCGCGAACTGATCATGGGCGTCATCGACCGGACCGACCTGAGGGATTTCGAGCCGTTCGGCGTGGATGTGCGGCCGCTGGTTCCCGAGGATGATCCGCCCGCGCCCGAGCTTCCCGCCGACAAGCCTGCCCGCCGCGGCAAACGGACAGCCGGTTGAGCGGTGGGGCGAAACGGGGAGCCGCGGCTCATGGCGCTTCGGGCCGCGCGGAAACGGATGAAAATGGGGGCGCGCCCGGCTCGGAGTGCGGCCTTCAGGTCGTATGTGTCCATTCCGTCCACCCCGTCCACCTCGTCCACAAGGGCTCCTCAATCCCCATGGACCTTGTCAGCCTCAACGGAATCATCCTTCCGGCCGCGGAAGCGCGGGTCAGCGCGCTGGACCGAGGGATGCTGTTCGGCGACGGGCTGTTCGAAACGTTGCGCGTCGAAAAGGGTGAGCCGCTCCTCTTCCGCGAACATCTGGACCGCTTGTGGGAAGGGTTGGCGTTCCTCCGAATCGTCCCGTCGTTGGACCGCGAAGCGCTGGAGGCCGCCGCGCGCGAGTATCTCGGGCGGCTCGGTTATCGGTCGGCGCGCCTGCGCATCACCGTCACACGCGGGCGAATGCGGTCCGACCATCCCGTCGGACGCTTTGCCGATCCGCACGAGGCGACGGTCCTGCTCGCCGCGTCGGCGCTGCCCGCCATGCCCTTTCCGGCGCGCGTGCGTTGCTCTCTGGTCGAAGAGATCCGCCGCGATCCGCGCTCGCCGCTTTCGATGCGGAAGACGCTGAACTACCTGCCCTCGCTGGTGGCGCGCGAGATCGCTCTTGGGCGCGGCGCCGATGAAGCGATCCTGACCGACACGCGCGGGCGTCTGTCCGAAGCGGCGATGGCAAACCTGTTCTGGCTGCGCGGGGACCGACTGTATCGCCCGTCGGATGGATGCGGAGCGTTGCGGGGCGTGACGGCGGCGCTGGCGCAGCGCGTCGCCGCGCAGGCCGGCTTCGAGGCGCGGCCCATCGAGGCCGAGCCGCGCGAATGGATCGCGGACGACCTGCTGTTCCTCACGAATGCGATCTGGGGCATGGCGCGGGTCGTTTCACTCGATAATCTGGAGTTCCGACCCTCCGCGGAAACCGAAAACGCGTTTCAGGGGCTGCTCGAAAGGTTTCTCTGTGAGTATCCGATTGGATGAGTGGCGTAGTCTTTCCAGCCTGCGCATTCCTGGCATTGCGGAAAAACCAAGAAGCGCAGGCTGGAAAGCCTACGCCACTCAACGATGGTCGACTTTCAGCTACCCCTTCAACACCCGCCGGAAGGCCGCAAGGGCCTCGTCGATCATCCCCGCGGTCACGTCGAGATGCGTGACCAACCGGCAGGTGTGCGGCCCGTAGCTATAGAATTCTACCTCGTGTTCGCGCATCCGTGCGCACAGTTCCGCGGCCATCATCGCCTTGGGATCGACGTCGAACATGATGATGTTCGTCTCCACCGTCGCCGGATCCAGCCGGATGCTAGGCAGCGAGGCGATGCCTTCGGCCAGTCGCTTCGCGTTGGCGTGGTCCTCGGCCAGGCGCTGGACGTTGTGATCCAGCGCGTAAAGGGCGGCGGCGGCGAGAATGCCCGATTGGCGCATCGCTCCGCCGAAGAGATGCTTGAAGCGCCACGCCCGGGCGATGAACTCGCGGTCGCCCGCCAGCGCCGCCCCGACGGGCGCGCCCAGGCCCTTCGAGAAGCACACGGTCGCCGAATCGAAAAACGAGGAATACTCCGCCGCCGACACTCCGGAGGCCACGACCGCGTTCATCAGCCGCGCCCCGTCCATGTGGCAGGCCATGCCGTGGCGGCGCGCCACCTGCGTGACGGCGCGCACGCGTTCGACGGGCCAGACCGCTCCGCCGCCGAGGTTCGTCGTGTTCTCGACCAGAAGAAGGCGCGAGCGGGAGAAATGGTAATCCTTGGCGCGGATCGCCGCCTCGACGGCTTCGGGGCTGAACATGCCGCGCTCGCCATCGAGCAGCCGTACGGCCATGCGCGCCAGGTAGGCCGGAGCGCCCGCCTCGTAATTGAACGCGTGCGACAGGCGGTGGCCGATCGCCTCGTCGCCGCCCTC
>JAPLSS010000163.1 GCA_026398515.1 Candidatus Sumerlaeota bacterium
GGTGAGTCGAATCTGGCGCATGGCCCACGGCGTGTCGGGAAAGGCGAGCAAGGCTTCCCAAACCTGCGCTCTGATGGAGTTGCGCGTTCCGCACCAATACACTCCGCCCGCGGCGAGCAGGAGAACGATCGCTTGCGCGACGAGGAGCCGGCGCCAGCGGCCGCGCCCGGCAAAGCGCATGACGAGGAACAGGGCGAACGCCGCGACGACGTAGACGCCCATGCCGATCATCACCCCGCGCGCCGCCCGGCTCGAGGCGAACCGCGCGCGCAAGGCCCCCAGGAACTGGTCGAGTTCGCTATCCCCGCGGCGGGGCGACCATGTCGAGGCGAAATCCCCTTCGAACGGCTGACTGGCCACCATGGCGGACGGCATCGCATTGGCCGGTCGCAGATTGCGCTGGATGCGCAGCCAGCGTTCGATGGTCTTCGGGTCGCCGACGCCTTCGAACGCCTGCACAGCCACGCGCCCGCCGCCAAACGACCACGAGGCCAGCGCCGACTCCGGCCCCAGGGAAAAGAACCCGGGCAGGTCCATTTCGTCCACACCGTCCACTATGTCCACTCCGTCCACCAAGAGCGGCTCGGGCGCGGTCGGCTGGCTGGACGCAAGTTGGAAGGCTTGGCCGCCGACGGAGAATTGCGACGGACCTTGCGGGCTGGGGCCGCCCGCGGCGGCGGGCGGCGAGGCAACCAGCGCCTTGGGACGCAGCGGCCCCAGATCGATCGTGCGCGATGTGCCCAGGTCCGCATGGACCCCGCGCGCCAGGGCGCTGCCGCCGAGGGCGTTGAGCGCCGGGGGGTCCAGAAACAACAGCCCGCCGCGCGCGACCCACAGTTCCAGGGCTTGCTTCTGTTCCGCGCTCCAGGCGCCGACCGATGGGCCGTCCAGGAAGATCGCATCCAGCCACGTCAGTTGCGCCGGGTCATTCGGGAAACGCGAATCGTCTGGCGAGATGACGAAGGCATTGTGGCGCGGCGTCAGCCCGCCGGGCGCGACTGTCGTGTAATCCAATTCGTAAGTAAACGAGGGCTGGCGTTTGTCCGAACCGCCAACCACGATTCCGGCGTAAAGCGAATCTTCCACGGCCGAATCAAAGTCGACGAAAAAGGAGCGGTTCACCATCGGCGAGTATATGGCCCGGGCCCACGGGTTCTGCAGAAGGAAGATGTCGAAGCCCGTGGACCAGAAACTCTCGTCCGTGTCGGCCGGGGAGCCTGTCGCCTCGCGCCATCCTTTGTCGTCGGAGACCGGAATGACCGAGTTGGCGCAAAACACCCCATTGCCCGTGGGGCCGGCCATGGCGAGAAGAGGCCGCGCGGGAAACGCAAACCCGCGGGCTTCGTTCGCCGGCAACAGGACGGATTCGGCTAGCCACCGCAAATCCTCGTTGAGGCCGGGGTGCTGGAACGTCAGCGTGGCGGTGCGCGTCGTGGGCGTGGTGTTGCAGGCCATCAGGAAAACACGGGCGGGGCGGTCGAGGCTGTGCCGGGCGCGCAACACGACTTTTTCCTTCGGCGTCGGGGCGGGGGCGACGCCCGGTCCGGGGGTGATCGCCATGGCGCCGCCGGCCCGGGCGAGGCCCGGCAGCGCGGCCCACAGCGCCAGGGCGCAGGCGGCGAGGAGGCGGTGGGTGTTGATGGGCTTTTTCATCAATAGCGCTCTGTGGCGCGGCGAGGGGACTGCCACCGATTTCGCGGGCTACGGCTCTTGGTTTGGGCGGCTCTGATTGGCACCGCGAAATCGGTGGCTGTCGCCTCTGCCGCGCAATCGTCGGCTTTTCCTGCTCGGCTTGCTCTCATCGATTTGCTCTGCCGGGCGCGAGGCGTTTCACCTCCGGCAGATGCTTGAAGTGATCGTCGAGGGTGAGCAGCGCCAGTCCTTCCCTGACGCAGATCGCGCCGATCAGAGCGTCCGAGGAAGGAATGGTCACGCCTTTCCGGCGAAGGGCGCCCATGCGCTCCCCCGCCGAGACGAAATCCTCGCGAAGGGTCTCGACGAAGCGAAACGCCCGGAACGCCTCTTTGATTCGCCCGGCTTCGTGTGAACGCAGACCCCGGAGCAGTTCCATTTCGACCACGCCGCAAAGGACGATCCGGTCCTGGTCGATGAGGGAATTCACATCGGCGCGAATGGGGTCCGCGCCCCGCCGGAAGTATTCAATCCAGATGGATGTGTCGACCATGACGCCCGCCATCTGTCAGCCCTCTAGCGTTTCCAACGCCCGCAGCGTCTCCAGGTCGTCGGCGATATCGATCTTCCCGCACAGCGACTTGATCTCCTGCATCTTCTTCAGGCGCACCCAGTCGCGAATCGCGTAGTTGACCGCCGCGGTTTTTGTCCTGCCTTTGGTGAATCTCGCCAAGTCTTTCATCGCGTCGTCTTGAATCGTAATCGTGGCGCGCATGGTTCATCTCCTCATCATCATTTCTGATGGAATCGTATGACATGGCACATCACAAGTCAAGCTGCCCCTTGGCGCCGCGCCGATGTTTCCCCACCAGCAACACGCCGAACAACACGGCTTCGATCGCCAGGAACGCCGCCGACCAGCGCCAATCCGGCTTGAGGCTGTAAGTCTCGTAGCCGCCGCCGGCCACGCGGCGCTCCATCGACCACTGCAACCCCGACGCCAACGCGTTCAACGCCAGCGGCGGCGAGAACGAGACCATCTTCACCACCCATTCCGGCGCCTTGCTCGAGAAGATCAGGACCAGGAACGGGCCGAGCCAGACCGCGAGGGCATGGAGCGCGCCGAAGAAGACCGCCTGCGTCGCCTGGCCCGCGAGCTTGGCGTGGAGGACTCGGTGTCCTGGCTGGGAGTGCTCCAGGCGGACCAGGTTCGGCTGGCCTTCGACCTGGTGGACTGTCTGGTGGCGCCCAGCCGCGTCAGC
>JAPLSS010000160.1 GCA_026398515.1 Candidatus Sumerlaeota bacterium
TCTGGAGCGCTTCGATCAGTCGTCGCGCATCCGCGGCTTCCATGCCGGCGTCGGGATTGAGAAACAGAAGCCAGGGCGCGCGCGTCAGAGACGCCGCCTGGTTGCTGGCCCGCGCGAAGCCGAGGTTCGCCGGGTTCTCCACCACCGTCGCCCACGGCGCCAGACGGCGCGCCTCGTCGGCCGTGCCGTCGCCCGAGGCGTTGTCGACGATGGCCAGTTCCAGATCGAACTCACGGCGCAGCTCGCGGAGCGCGCCGAGGCCCATCGGCAGCGTCGCGCGGCTGCGCCAGGCGACCAGGGCCACGGCCAGCGGCTCCCGGGATGTCTCAAGGGCCAAGGCGATCACCCCCGCGCTTTCGTCGTTCCCGTCCGCGTCTTTCAGGCGCCTTAGGCCTTTCTTTCCGAAATCCTGCGCTTTTTGCGCAAGATTCCGGGAAAGAGCCGATCGTTCATGGCTTTGGCTGCGCCAAGTTGGGCAAGCAGCATTGGCTCGCGGCGGCGCCAAGTCTCGGGACAGGGCTAACAGGTAGCGCGGGGAATGTCGAGGCTCCCGTCGAGCCGCTCTCCCGGGGGAACCCCATCTCTTACACAATCTCACGAACAGCGGTTACAAAAAACTGAGATGCGCCCCTCCCGGGAATCCTGGATTTCGCCCGGCGGGTCGCCGGGACGTTGGCGCTCCGCTCCGCCGTCCCTTCTCGTTGACGATGGCGGGGGCGACGACTTACCATAGGCCTACCATTGCGGCGATTGCCTGCCGCGGGAAAGAGGCGCGCATGCCCGTTATCTCGCCCCGATCGCGTTACCCCGCCAGCGCGGGAACCGTCGCCGTGGTCGACGACGAGCCCAACATGTGCAAGATCCTGAACAAGATCCTGCGCGCCGAGGGCTATCACGTTGTCACCTACACCGATTCGCGCGAAGCGCTCGAACAAATTCGCCAAGCCCAGCCCGACGTCCTGCTGACCGACATCCGCATGCCCGAGGTCGACGGCATGGACGTGCTCAAGGCGGTCAAGCGCGACATGCCGCAGACGCAGGTGCTGGTCATGACCGGCTATGGAACGATCGACGGCGCGAAAGAGGCGTTGCGCGAGGGCGCCCTGGATTACGTGACCAAGCCCTTCCGCACCGACGAGCTGCTGCTGGCGATCCAGAAGGCCATGGAGCACAAACGCCTGGTCGAGGAGAACATCTCGCTGACCGAGGTCATTCGCCGCACCTCGCCCGCCGACACGCTCGTGGGCGACGATGCGAAAATCGGCGAAATCCGCGCGATGGTCGACCGCATCGCGGCCACTGAATCCGCCGTTCTCATTCGCGGCGAGAGCGGCACCGGCAAGGAAATCGTCGCCCGCGCGATCCACAACAAAAGCGGACGGCCCGGCCGCTTTGTCCCGATCAACTGCGCCTCCATTCCCGAGAACCTGATGGAAAGCGAACTGTTCGGCTACGAGCAGGGCGCGTTCACCGGCGCCGACCAGCGCAAGCTGGGCCTGATCGAACTGGCCACCGGCGGCACGCTGTTCCTCGATGAAGTGGGCGAACTGCCGCCGGCGCTGCAGGTCAAACTGCTGCGCGTGTTGCAGGAGCGCGAGATCCAGCGCGTCGGAAGTTTGCGCACGATCCCCGTGGACATCCGCCTGCTGGCCGCCACCAACCGCAACCTGAAGACGGCGATCGACGAGGGGCTGTTTCGCACCGACCTTTACTACCGGCTCAACGTCATCAACCTGCGCCTGCCTCCGTTGCGCGAGCGCGTCGGGGACATCGCCGTGCTGGCGGCGTTTTTCCTGGAGCGGTTCGGGCGCAAGATGAACCGGCCCGACATCGCCATCGCGCCGGACGCGCTGGAGGCGCTCAAACGCTACCGTTGGCCGGGCAACGTCCGCGAGCTGGAGAACGTGATCGAGCGGATGGTGGTGCTGAGCGACAGCGCGACGCTGCGGCTCCCGGATGTGCCGCCCGACATTCTTGGCCATGCCACGCCGCCCACCGGCTTCGCCGCCGTGGCCATTCCGGCGCAGATCGACTCGAACCAGCCGTATCTGTCCGCGCGCCGCCAGTTCGAGTCCGCCTACATCGAGAAACTGCTGGAGCGCACCGAAGGCAACGTGTCCGAAGCGGCGCGCCTGTCGGGCATCAGCCGGCGCAGCTTCTACGAGAAAATCGAGCGGCTCGGCATCAACCCGCACCTGTTCAAGAAATCCAGCTGAACGGCACGGGAATGGCCACAAAGAAACACAGGAGACACAAGAAGACGAAGGCGCGTCTCTTGTGTTTCTTGTGCCTCTTTGTGGCCCTCCCTGCCGCGCTCCAGGCTCTTGCGCACCTCATGGGGCAGCTCGACTATCTCATCTGGGATGAGTGCCATTATCTCAACATGGCCTCCTTCCCCGACTCCGCTTTCGGGGAGCATT
>JAPLSS010000823.1 GCA_026398515.1 Candidatus Sumerlaeota bacterium
TGCGCGTCGCGGTCGAGGCCACGGAGCGGACGTTCGAGGGTTTGGCGCAAGCGTTGGAAAGGTTCTTCAAGGAGAGGCATTGATCTGGAAAGAGCGTGAAGGAGCGCGAAAAGGGGCTGGATTCCAGTTGATTCGTCAGGAGTAGATTCCCAATTTGCCGGGAGGTTGAAAGATGCCGACGCGAGTCTTCAAAGCCTTGGCAAGCCTGCCCTGGACCAAACGAAGAGTCAGCGTAGCCGTAGGGATGCTCCTGATCGGAGCTGGCGCCGTGTATGCGATTCGCGAATGGCAGGCGACACAGCTGCCCGTCGGGGAGGCCTTCATCCAGGAGGATTTTGCGATCCGCGAACAGCTCCTTCGTGAGATGATAGGGAAGTCCGCCCCTAGTCGCGTCTGCTTCTTGGCCTTTGGCTCAGACGATCCACCGAATGAATTCGTCGCACGTCTGGCAGATCTTGGGCTAACGTTTAGGAAGAAGAGTGATATCGTCATGGGTCCGGGCGGCACAAACCTAGACAAGGAGACCGGCAAGCAAGGCGCACTCTATTCCGTTCAAACCCGGTGGATCAACGGACGCGAAGTCGAAGTCGATGTTTCGGAGCATTCGGCGATGCTGGCGAGCAGGGGTTACAAAGGGAAGATGACAAAGACGAATGGGAAGTGGGTTCTGGAATGCAAAGCGTCGGACATTTGGATCTCCTGATTCGGGCGCTCTGGCCTCCTCGCAGGCGCCATTTCCCAAAGCAGAAGATGGGCCGCGAAAGCCAGGAAGAGAGCAATTGATGGCTATTCCACGTCACGTCCCTCGGCGCTCTTGGCGCTGAAAGGAGATTCCCATGTTTCCCCAAACCCGCATGCGGCGGCTGAGGCGATTGGCGCGGTTGCGCGACATGACGCGCGAGACGCGCCTGAGCGTCGATCAGTTCGTTTATCCGATGTTCGCCTGCCATGGCCAAGGCGTGCGCAACGAGATCGCCTCGATGCCCGGCTGCGCGCAACTGTCGGTCGACCTGCTGGCCGACGAAGCCGCCGCCGCCGCCGACCTCGGCATCCCGGCGGTGATGCTCTTCGGCATCCCCAAGAGCAAGGACCCGCGGGGCGCCGAAGCCTACGCCGCGGAGGGCATCGTGCCCGTCGCGATTCGCAAACTCAAAGCGACGCGACCGGACCGCCCAGGCCGGCGCTGATGTCATCGCCCCCAGCGACATGATGGACGGGAGAATCGGAGCGATTCGCGCGGCGCTCGACCGCGCGGGCTTCGAGATGACGCCGATTTGCTCCTATGCGGCCAAATACGCCTCGGCCTTCTACGGGCCGTTCCGCGAAGCCGCTGAATCGGCCCCCCAGTTCGGCGACCGGCGCGGTTATCAAATGGACCCCGCCAACGGCGACGAGGCGTTGCGCGAGGCGGCGCTCGACCTGGAGGAAGGCGCGGACATTGTGATGGTCAAGCCGGCGATGGCCTACATGGACATCATCCGCCGCGTAAAAGACCGGTTCGGCGTTCCCGTGGCGGCATATAATGTCTCGGGGGAGTACGCGTTGATCAAGGCCGCCGCCCGTCTCGGCTGGGTCGACGAGGAACGAATGATGATGGAGACGCTGACCGGCATCGCGCGCGCCGGCGCGGACATCATCCTGACGTATTTCGCCAAGGATGTTGCGAGGGTGTTGGGAAAGAAGTAGAAAAGACTGGACGAGATGAACAGGATTCACGGGATGACGAAGCCCAATCCTGTAAATCCTGTTGATCCTGTCAAGGAGGAGAACGCGAGAGATGGCCCTTGGGAGGAGATACCGAGCCGCGGCGGTTTGGCTGGCGGCCGTGGTTGTCACGTGGATCGGCGCCGGGCGGCTGGCGTTCGGCAATCCCGTGTTCGGCGAGCCGTGGAAACTGCGCCAGCCCGACGGGTCGATGGTCGACGTGCGGATCTGGGGCGATGAATTCTACCAGGTCGTCGAGTCGATGGACGGCTGGACTCTCGTGCGCGACCCGCGCTCTCTGGCGATCTGCTACGCGCGGCTTTCGCCCGACGAGGCCGATCTGCTCTCCACCGGAGTGGCCATCGGGCAGGGCGATCCCGCGGCGCTCGGTCTGCCACGCCATCTTCGCATCCGGCGCGAGGCCTCTGAAGCCCAGGCGACGGCGGCGCGGCAGGCGTTCGCCCTGGCGGAAGAAGAAGCGCGGAAAAAGGCGGGCCTGACCGCGCCGCCCAAAACGCCGGCGGCGGTGACGGGCAGCGTTTTCGGCCTCTGCCTGATCGTCGATTTTTCGGATCAAGCCGCGACCATCACTCCAACGGCGGTCGACAACTTCTGGAACAAGGTCGGCTATTCGGCCAACGGCAACAACGGCTCAGTCTACGATTACTACTACGACGTGTCGAATCATCTGTTGAGTTACACGAATTACGTGCCCTCGGCATACTACCGGGCGCTCCAAGTCGAAGCATATTACGACGACCCCGCCAAGAACGCGGGGCCGGGCGCGCGGGAGTTGATCGAAGAGGCGCTGAACGATCTGAAGAGCCAGGGGTTCGACTTCTCGCCGTACGACGACGATGGCGATGGCTACATCGATGTGATCAATTGCCTGTACGCGGGAAGCTGCCACTCCGGCTGGGCGAAAGGCCTCTGGCCGCACACGGGCGGCGGGCTGAACTTCAACGCCAATGGCGTGTCGGCGAATTCCTACGAGATCACGAACATGGGTTCGGCGTTGCACATCGGGACGGCGTGCCATGAGAACGGCCACCTGGTTTGCGGATTCCCGGATCTCTACGACTACGACTACGATTCGCAGGGGGTGGGGAATTTCTGCCTGATGTGCAGCGGCAGCTTCGCCAGCAACCCCGTGCAGCCCTGCGCGCCGCTGCGGTTTCGCGCCGGCTGGGTGACGCCGGCGGATCTCGACACGCCGCAAGCCGGCCTCAGCCTGACGGTCGGACCGGTCTACCTCTTTTCGCATCCGACGCGCTCCAATGAGTATTACATGATCGAGAACCGCCAGAAGACGGGGCGCGACGCCAATATCGCCGACCAGGGCCTGGCCATCTGGCACTGGGACACGTACGGCGACAACGACTGGCAGGACATGACCCGCACGTCGCACTACAAGTGCTCGCTGGAGCAGGCCGACGGCGATTACGACTTGGAGAATGACCGCGCCGCCGATTCCACGGACCTGTTCGCGGCGACGGCCTATAGGTCGTTCACGCCGTTCACCTCGCCGCCGGCGCGCTGGTGGGACGGCGAGCGGGCCGACCTGTATCTCGCCAACATCAGCGCGTCAGGCGCGACGATGACGTTCGACTTCGGCGTCGGCCTGACGGTCTCTGATCACACGGACTACGATCCCTGCGGCCCGGCCGGCGGCCCGTGGGTCAAGGCGAACAAGACCTACACGTTGACCAACAACGGCGCGGCGGCGGTCAATTGGACGGCCCTCGAGACGGCGGCGTGGCTCGACGTCGCGCCGGCGAGCGGCTCGCTGGCCCCGAGCGCAACCGTGGACGTCAAGGTCTCAATCAACGCCGGCGCCGCGTCGCTCGCTCCCGGCGTCTATCCGGACACGGTCCAGTTCCGCAACACCGCCGCCAACCGGCAACTGGGGCGCAACGTGGAGCTGTTCGTTCAGGATTTCGCGCCGTTGCCGTTCACCGAGGATTTCGAAAGCGGCAGCCTGGCCCCATGCTGGCGCCTGACGGGCACGAACCAATGGCGCACGCGGGTCACCACCGGCAACAATCCGCGCGGCGCGTATCATTTGTTGATGGACGACTGGAACGATCAAAACGACTACTCGCGCAACGAAGCCACCCTGGGAGTCAACGTCGCCGGACAGCAGAACTGCGTGTTGACGTTCTACGCGAAGTACTACGGCAACGATCGCGCCGACGCGCCGCCTCCGTCGCCCTTTACCGACGGGGCGAACTTCGACGGCGTGGCGATGAGCGTCGACGGGACCCACTGGTACGAGATCCAGGCGCTGCGCGGGGCCGCCATCACGACCAGCTACAAAAAGTTCACCGTCGATCTCGACGCGGCGCTGGCGGCGGCGGGTCTGCCGCATTCCCCGGCGCTGCGCATCCGGTTCAACCAATACGACAACCGCACCGTGGCCAACGACGACGGCATCGCCATCGACGACATCAAGGTCGCCGGCGTTCCTTCGGTCTCCGCCGCGAAGGTGTGGCAAGCGTACTGAGTGGCGTGGGCTTTCCAGCCTGCGCGGCAATGAATCCGTACAAAACGACGCGCAGGCGGGAAGGCCTACGCCACAGGGTCAAGATCGGGCGCGCAGCTCAAACCGATCGCCCGCGAGCTCGATCTTCGGCGCGCGGGCCAGGCGTTGCGGTTCGATCGAGGCGCCCAGCAGGCGCAGGGGATTGTCGAACCCCGCCGCGCGCAGGTCGGCTTGCGTCAACTCGCCCAACGAAGCCAGATGGTTCATGCAGTCGAACATGTCGCGAGACGAGCCGGCCAGAATCGGCAAGTCTTTGAGGTGCAGGAAGCCGTTCTCCTCCAACACGACGGTCCGGTCCCGGAACGGATACTCGCCCGGGGGCATGCCGGCCACGGCGGACCTGTCGCTGGTGACGATGAACCGCGAGGCGCCCTTCGCGCGCCACGCCACGCGAATGAGGTCGGCGGGCAGGTGAAAGCCGTCGGTGATGAACATCCCGCTTAGTTTGTCGTCGGCCAGCATGGGCCAGAGGGGATTGCGGTGGCGATCGATCAGGCCGCCGATTCCGTTGCCGACGTGAGTGCACGCGCGCGCCCCGGCCTCGACGGCGCGGCGGATCGTTTCGGCGTCGGCCATGTGGTGCCCGAGCGAGACGATGATGCGCGTTTTCGCGGCGACGTGCTCGATCAACTCCAGCGCGCCTTCCATCTCCGGGGCCAGGGTGAGAATGGCGATGCGGTCGTCCGCCAGTTGGCGCAGCTTCTCGAAGAAGGCGACCGACGGCGGGCGCACGAAGGCGCGCGGGTGCGCCCCGCGCGGCCCGTCGGCCGGGTTGAGGAACGGGCCTTCGACGTGCAGGCCCAGGATCTTCGCGCCGTCCTCGTCGTCGCAGGCGCGCGCCAGAAGCGGCAAGGCGCGCTCGTAGGCGTCGCCGGAAGTGGTGATGACCGTCGGGCAGTAGCCCACGACCCCGCGTGCGAACAGGTCCGCGCTGATCGCGGCGACGTTGTCAGCCGTCAATTCAGGGCTGGAGAAGGTGACGCCCTTGCGTCCGTTGACCTGCAAATCCACAAAGCCAGGAAACATCATCTCCCATCTCCAATGTAAGGCAGAATCATAGAGAGTCGGAATGATGACTGCAAAGGAACCATCGCTTATTATCCTGACTTTTGATGTTGTTCGGGTGGTTTTGATCGAAAACCGAGACCCCGCGGCCGAAGAATGAAGTCAGGATAATGGAGTCAGGATAATAAACAACGCCCCCAGCCTCTCATTATTCTGCTCTCTATTCTTCTGCCTTCGTTCTATGGTCAAAATCGCGGCACGGCGCCGCGCCAGACTTCCATGCGCCGCTCGGATTCGGCGGTGACCGACTTGATCGGCGAGAGGTTCAACGCCGGCCCGGCGCGCCGCAGCGGCTTATCCCACAGCCACGATTCCATCTGGCGCATCATCTCGCGCGCGATCTC
>JAPLSS010000456.1 GCA_026398515.1 Candidatus Sumerlaeota bacterium
CGTGAAGACAAGCCGCTTCTGGCCCAAACCGTCAACGGCCAGGAAGAGATCATCTCCTGGCCCAACCTCGTGTTCGACGTGGAAAGCTACTACCGCATTTACGTGCGCATGACGTTGGTGGCCTCGCCGGGCCTCAGCATCGTGGTCGACGCGCCGGCGCCCGCGGAAATCCGCGTGCGCGCGCCGGCGCCGGACAGCCCCGAGGATCGGATCCTGGGCAAGCTGACGGCGATCAAGTCATTGATCGAAGCCTATCAGCAATCCTTCGCCGCCGGCAAAGATCGCGACTATTTCGAGCGCGCCGTCGCCGACTTCCCCCAATCGCGCTACACCCCGTACTTTCTTCATCTGTTGGGGCGCAGCTACACGAAACTCGAAGGCGAGGAGTTGCGGAAATCCACCGAATTCTACGAACGGCTGCTGCGCGAGTATCCGGACTATCCCTCTGCCGAAGCGGCCAGGGAGGAGTTGGCGACGATGGAGGACGAAACCGGGCAGAGCGACAAAGCCTGCGACCTCGTCCGCCGTCTGGTCCGCGATGACCCGTCGCTCATGCAGCGGAACAGCAAATGGAGCTTGATGAGAAAGTTCGTGGGGCTGTCGCGCATGGAATGGGATCCCATGTTCTGGATGTTGATTCCCTAATCGTCATAGGCAAGACGGCCGCGCCTTGGCGCACGCCGAACCACGGAGCAACGGAAAGGAACATCCCATGTCTCATCCGTCTCACCGATCGTTGTTGTCGCGGAGCCGAAGCCGTTGGGCCGCCGCCCTCGTCCTGGCCGTCTTCGGCCTGTCCGTCAGCGGGTGCTTTCACGCGAAAGTCAACGGGGGAACGATTTTTCGGCCGGGCCTCGAACCCACGAAAATGACCGGCCAAGGGCAGTACGTCGGGAACTTCGAGGCGTCCACGCGCGCCGGATGGCTTCTGTTCGCGCTGATCCCCGTGATGGCGCCGGCGGGATCGAGCGGCGACTGGTCCTACCAACAGGCCATCAATGAAATCCAAAAACGCCAGGGCGACGCCGCGCGCAACATCGAGATTCGCTCCCAGATGGACTGGGTCGACGTGATCGTCGCCATTCTCGTCGGCGGCTTGTTCAATACGTCCAAATACACCATCACCGGCGAAGTGGTGAAGTATTAGCCTCCGGCAAGTGGGACGGACCGGCTTGCCGGCGCACGGCGCGTGGCGTTCGCCAAACGCGGCGGCGCCCCTGTTTGCGCCGTTTGGCGGAAGGAGTTGTCTCCCCGTTATGAAGCGAACCCCGCATCTCCTTGTCGTCATGGACGGTTGGGGCATGGCGCCCGAAGACTATCCCGCCGAGATGAACGCCATCCGCCAGGCGAAGACCCCGTTCTTTGACCGCCTGTGGGCTGAGCATCCGCACGCCTCGCTGCGATGTTCGGGGCACGCGGTGGGGCTGCCCGACGGCGTCATGGGCAACGTCGGCCACCTCAACCTCGGCGCGGGGCGAGTGGTCTGGCAGGACATCACCCGCATCGACCGGGCGATCCAGCAGGATGGCCTGCGCTCGAATCGGGCCTTCGTCGGGGCCATCGACCGGGCGATCCAAAGCGGCTCGCGTCTTCATCTGATGGGCCTGGTTTCCGACGGCGCGGTTCACAGCGTCGACCGCCACTACTTCGCCCTCCTGCGCCTGGCGAAGTCGGCGGGGCTGCCGGCGGAGCGCGTCTTCTTTCACTGCTACATGGACGGGCGCGACACGGCCCCGCAAAGCGGCATCGGCTACATCCGTCAATTGCTGAAAGCGATGAACGAAGAGGGCCTCGGACGCATCGCCACCGTCTCGGGCCGCTACTACGCGATGGACCGCGACAGACGATGGGACCGCGTGCGGAAGGCGTACGAGGCGCTTGTGTGCGGCATAGGCGTGCGGGCCGAGTCGGCCGAACAGGCGGTTCTTTCGTTCTACGCCGAAGACGCGCGCGGCGACGAGTTCATCATTCCGCGCATCATCGCCGGCGAAGGCGGAGAGCCGGTGGGGCGCATCCGCTCCGGGGACGAAGTCATCTTCTTCAACTACCGCGCCGACCGCACGCGCGAGATGTCGCACGCGTTGGTGGACGCCGACTTCAGCGGCTTCGAGCGCCGCGAGCGCGTCGACATTCGCCTCACGACGATGACGGAATACGAAGTTGGTTTGAAGGCGGACGTGGCCTTTCCGCCGCACAATCTGACCAACACGCTGGGCGAAATCGCTTCGCGGGCGGGCCTGAAGCAACTGCGCATCGCCGAGACCGAGAAGTACGCGCACGTCACCTACTTCTTCAGCGGCGGGCGGGAAAAACCCTTCGACGGCGAAGACCGCATTCTCGTGCCTTCGCCGAAGGTCGCCACCTACGACATGCAGCCCGAAATGAGCGCGCCCGAAGTGGCCCGCCGCCTCGAGGAAGCGATCCGATCCGGTCAATACGATCTGATCGTCTGCAACTTCGCCAACTGCGACATGGTCGGCCATACCGGAGTCCTGAAGGCCGCGATCCAGGCCGCCGAGACCGTCGATCAGGCCCTCTCGCGCGTGGTTCCCGCCGTCCTGGACCTGAGCGGCGTGGCGCTGCTGACGGCCGACCACGGCAACGCCGAGCAGATGTGGAACTACGTCGACAATTGCCCCGACACGCAACACACCACCGGCAACCCCACGCCGGTCGTCCTCGTCGGCGCGAAGGTCAAAGGCGCGCGCCTGAGAGCTGACGGCGCGCTGTGCGACGTGGCCCCGACCCTCTGGACTCTCATGGGCCAAACGCTTCCACCGGAGATGGCCGGGCGGTCGTTGGTGGCGTAAGCTTCTTAGCCGGCGCATTTCAAAGCGGCAGTCCGCGCTCTCGCGGGGCGGCGGGGCTTCGGTTTCCGCGCGTGACTCCCGTTGAATCCCCCGCTTGTCATTCGGACACCGCCGTGTTACAAACGAACGGCCATGGATGAGGACGCGACATCGGCGATGCTGCAAAAGGTGAACGCGCTGGTGGATGAATACCGGGCGCGCTGCCTGTGGTTTTTGCGCGAGGATTACTATCCGCGGACGCCCGACGAGGCCTGCCGCGTGCTTGAGCAGATCGAACGGCATGGCGACGTGGCGGCGTTTCAGAAAGCGGCGGTCCTGCGGCAATGGCTGTCACGGAATTTCAACTCGCCATCTGCCGGCTAATTGCCCGGCAACGCTTGGAAAGCGGCGAGAGCTACGTGGCCGGCGGCGTGGCACTGAACGCCCTGACCGGCGGGGCGCGACTCTCTCGCGACATTGATCTTTTTCACGACACCGCCGAAGCCGTAGCCGCCAGTTGGGAAATCGACCGCGGCTTGCTGGAAGCGAACGGATATCGGATTCGCGCGCAGCACGAACGCCCGGGGTACGTCGAAGCGGTCGTGAGCCGGGGCGCCGAGAGCGTCGCCATGCAGTGGGCGGCCGACAGCGCGTTCCGGTTTTTTCCGTTGGCGCCACACGACGACTTCGGCCTGACCTTGCATCCCTTCGACCTGGCGACCAACAAGGTCCTGGCCTTAGTGGGCCGGTTGGAAGCGCGCGACTGGGTGGACGTCATTCACTGCCACGAGCGCATCCAGCGGCTGGGGTTCCTGGCGTGGGCCGCCAGTGGGAAGGACCCCGGCTTCAGCCCGGCCGCGATCCTGGAACAGGCGGGAAGGTCGGCGCGCTATTCCGCGGCCGAGATCGCGGCGCTGGCGTTTGCGGGCGCCCCGCCCAGCGCGGCTGATCTGTCGCGCCAATGGCATGAGATGCTGCGAGAAGGGCGGGAACTCGTGGCCGCCTTGCCCCCGGCGGAAGTCGGGAAATGCATGTTGGACGAACGCGGCGGCATTTTTGCCGGCGGCGTCGCCGAACTGCGCGCGATCCTCGCGGCGGGCGCGGCGCGCTTCCACGAAGGCCGCATCCGCGGCGCGCTGCCCCAGGTATGCGGCGACTGACGCGGCAAGGTCAGTAGCTGCGGAGAACGCAGAACCGACGACGAAGAATGGCGTCAGATTTCCGCGCGCTCGAAGAGCTCCATGCCGCCGACTACGTTGACGCCGCTCGCCTGGAGGGCCTGGATGGCCGCGTCGGGGTTTTCGAAACGGAAGACCATCACCGCGCGGTCTTCACGGCGAAAGGTGAAGGCGTACATATATTCGATGTTGATCTGCTTCTGGTCGAGGATATCGAGCAGCGCGACCAGCCCGCCCGGGCGGTCGGCCACTTCGACCGCCACCACCTCGGTCGTGGCCACCGCGTAGCCGGCCTTCTCCAAGACCTCCTGGGACTTGCGCCAGTCGCGCACGATCAGACGCAGGATGGCGAACTGCTCGGTGTCGGCGAGCGACAGGGTCAGGATGTTGATGCCTTCCTTGGCGAGCGCCCGCAGAGGGCCGCCGAGTCGGCCAGGCTTGTTCTCGAGAAACAGGGACAGTTGGTGGATTTTCATGGGCGCTCTCCTTCTTTGGTCTTTGCGGCTCCTCACTCGTTCCGCTTGTCGATCAGGCGCCTGGCCTTGCCTTCGCTGCGGGCGATGGTTTGCGGCTCGACCAAACGCACGTTGACCCGCAAGCTCACGATGTTCTCGATGCTTTTCTCCAGGCGTTTCTGAGTGTCCGCCAGCGCGCGTATGCGGTCGCTGAGGATTTGCGGGGTGACCTCGACCTGCACTTCGATGCGGATGATGAACATGTCGTCGCTGCGCCGGCCGATGCGTGTGATCCGGCGCACGGCGCGCCCGCACGGGCACGGCTCGGGGAGGATCGAGGCGATGTCGCGCGTGCGATAGCGGATCATCGGCATGGCGCGCTTGCTCAGGGTCGTCAGGACCAGTTCGCCTTCCTGGCCGTCGGGGAGCGGTTCCAGCGTATTGGGGTCGATGATCTCTGGGTAGAAATGATCCTCGAAGACGTGGAGGCCCGTCTGCGCGGCGCATTCTGAAGCCACGCCGGGGCCAATGATCTCGGACAGGCCGTAGATGTCGTAGGCCTTGATGTCCGTTTCCCCTTGGATGCGATCGCGCATCGCCTCGGTCCACGGCTCGGCGCCAAAGGCGCCGGCGCGCAGCGGGAGTTCCTTCAGGTTCACCCCCATCCCGCCGGCGGCCTCCATGAGATGAAGGAAGTAGCTGGGCGTGCAACAAATGGCCGTCACGCCGAAATCCCTCAGCACCATGATCTGCCGCTCGGTGTTGCCGCCGGACATGGGGATGACCGTGGCGCCGAGGGCCTCGGCGCCGTAGTGCATGCCCAGGCCGCCGGTGAACAGCCCGTAACCGTAGGAGTTCTGGATGATGTCGCCGCGGTGCAGGCCGCAGCAGGCGAACGTGCGCACCATGACGCTCGACCAGACCGCCACGTCCTCTTGGGTGTAGGCCACGACGATGGGCTTGCCGGTGGTGCCGCTGGAGGCGTGCAGGCGCACAATCTCGTCCATCGGGCTGGCGAACAGGCCGAAGGGATAAGTGTCGCGCAGGTCGGTTTTCTCCGTGAACGGCAGGAGGGCGACGTCGGGAAGAGAGCGGATCGCTTCGGGCTTCACTCCGCGCTCGTCCATGCGCTGGCGGAACAGCGGGACGTGGTCGTAGGCGCGATTGACCACGTTCTTCAGTTTGCGCAATTGCAGTTCGCGCAGCTGTGGAACGGGCAGGTAGTCCGGAGCGCTGGCGGGATGATACCCGTCGCCCAAGTCGTCCCAGTATTGCGTCATCGCATCTCCTCCTTGTTCAATGGCGGCTGGGCTGTGTGATGAAAAGCGCGAGACGCTTCAGAGAAATGGAGCACGGGGAAAAGGAATGCTCAATCCCTTCTTCTCAATCCAGCCTCGCGCCCGGCGGCGAAGGCCTTGTCGTTCACGTCGCGGTATTTCCCGGGGACGCGCTTCGTGAGGGCCTCGCGCCAGGCGGCTTCAGCGAAGTCAAGGGAGACACTCAGCGCGCCAAGCATCGCCACATTCAGCGTCCGCCGATTGGAGAGCGCCTTCCCGTCGATCCAATCCGGCGTCAGCAGCTGGCCGCCGGGACGCAGGAAGGGGCGCGCCGCGTCCACTTGGTCTTCCGCCAGCACGACGACAAAATCCGCCTCGCCCTCGGGAACCATCGGGCTGAAGACCTCGGCGCGGCCAAAGCGCACGTCGCTGGCCACGAAGCCGCCGCGCTGGCTCATGCCGTGGACTTCGCTCTTCTTGACTTCGTATCCGGCGCGGAGGGCGGCCTCGGCCAGAATATCCGAGGCGAGCAACACGCCCTGGCCGCCCAGGCCGGCGATGACGACGTTGACTACGCGATTGTCCATGTCTTTCACTTCCCGCAGATCGCGCCGTCTTCTCTCAGGGTGGATGGAGATACCCGTTCCGTTATTCTGCGTCTTCTTTGCACTTCTCCGCCGCCGCGCGTTCGTAGGTCTTGATGGCGCCGGCGGCCAGGAGGCACGGACGGCGGGCGATGACTACACTGGTTTTGCCCGAAGCCAGCCGGTCCTGGAGCAGCGTGCGGAAGCCATCGGGATTGAGCGCGGGATCGGTCACGTCGACCTGTTCCACGCCCAGCGCGCGCGCCAGGTCTTCGATGACGAGTTTGCCGGTCGGCTCGTGATCCAGCGCGCGGCCGGTGGCGGGATGCTCCTGGCGACCGGTCATCGCGGTCGTGCCATTGTCCAGGATCAGGACCACGTGGCCGGTGGTTGGCGGATTGTAGACCATCTCGACCAGGCCGGAGATGCCGCTGTGGACGAACGTGCTGTCGCCAATGACGCTGACGACCCGGCGCGCTTCCTGAGGCGGCAACGCGTGGCGCAGGCCCAGCCCGACGCCGAGGCTCGCGCCCATGCAGACGCACGTGTCCATCGCCTCGAAAGGCGGCAGAACGCCCAAGGTGTAACAGCCGATGTCGCCGGCCACGATGCAGTCGAGATCCTTGAGCGCCTGGAACACCGGCCGGTAGGGGCAGGTCGGGCACAGCGACGGCGGCTTGCCGCGCGGCGGAGCGGGTTCGGGCGCCTCGTCGCGCGCCAGAATTCGTCGGACGCGCCCGACGGTCAGCTCGCCGAAGCGATACATGGGCGGCTTGCTTTCGACGGCGAGGCCTTCGGCGCGAATCGCTTCGGCCAGATAGGGATCGCCTTCTTCGATCACTACGCAACGTTCGACGCTTTCAACGAACGAGCGGATCGACCGCATCGGCAGAGGATAGGTCAGGCCGAGTTTGAGGACGGAGGCCCGCGGGGCGGCTTCGCGCGCGTGCATGTAGGCGATGCCCGACGCGATCAAGCCCAGCGCCTTCTCGCCGGCGATGCGACGGTTCAGCGCCGAGGTTTCGTTCCATTCCGTGATTTGCGTGAGCTTTTCGCGCAGCCGGCGGTGCGCCGCCCGCGCGTACGCCGGAATCATCACCCGCCCCGGAATGTCGCGCTCGAAGGCCGTCCCCGGCGCCGGCAAAACGGGCATGGACGGATGGACCAGCGTCTTGGAATTGCAGACGCGCGTGGTCATGCGGAACAGGACGGGGAGCCGCCAGCGTTCAGAGATGCGCACGGCTTCGGCGAAGAAGTCGTAGGCCTCTTGCGAATCCGACGGCTCCAGCATCGGGACCCCGGCGGCCGCCGCGTACCACCGGTTGTCCTGCTCGTTCTGGCTGGAGGCCATGCCGGGATCGTCGGCCGAAACGACAATGAGCGCGCCGCTGATGCCCGTGTAAGCCGCGGTGAAGAACGGGTCGGAGGCCACGTTCAGCCCGACGTGCTTCATCGTGGCCAGCGCCCGCGCCTTGGCGTAGGCGGCGCCGAGGGCGACTTCGACGGCGACCTTCTCGTTCGGCGCCCATTGCGCGCGCCCGCCCAGTTCCGAGAAGACCTCGAGGATTTCCGTCGAAGGCGTGCCGGGATAGCCTGTCCCCAACGCGATTCCGCAATGGAGCGCCGCCAGCGCCACCGCCTCGTTGCCGCTCAGCAACTGCCGGTCCACGGACATGGAGACAAACTCCAACACCCATGATCTAAGGCGATGCACGAACGCGTGCTCCCATTCGCGCCGCCTCTACACCTTGAATCCACAAGGTGGGGCTGGAAATCAATGAAAAAGGGGCGTGCCCCTGGCGATTGGGTGAGAGCATGCGGCAGGGGCCGATTGCCCTAAAGCGCATTTCGCCTCACGGGGTTCCCGTCGCCCTCGTTGACAGCGCCGCATGCATTGTGGACAATGTATCACAGTGAAGACAGAGAGGTGGGAGATGAGCGTTGCCGTATCAGTCCGACTTCCCGAGAGTCTGGCCAAGGAACTCGATCACATCGTCGCGGAAACCGAGCGGTCCAGATCGTTCCTTATTCAGAAGGCGTTGGAAGCTTACATCGAGGATTTCGCCGATCTTCAGATTGCGCTCGAACGTTTGCGCGACCAGAAGGACCCGGTCATCTCTGACCGCGATTTGAGAAAATCGCTTGGGCTATAGTGTCACATACAAGAAGAGCGTTCGAAAAGACGTGGCGCGTCTCGGCAAGGACGAGGCGCGGCGCCTTCTGGACAAGGTCGAGGCGAATCTCCCCGAGAAGGCGGCAACCTATCCGCTCTTGAAGGGGCCATACGCGGATCTCCGGAAGATGCGGATAGGGGAGTATCGCGTCATCTTCGCCATCCTCGGGCAGGATGCGCTCGTTCTCCGAATCGGCCATCGCCGAGATGTCTACGATAGGTGATCAGGCTCATTAGATTGTCGCGGAGGAGGAGGGAATCATGTCGCAGATCCTGGGGCGTCGTCAGTTTCTTCAAGCCGGCGCGGCCATCGGCGCGTTGACGGTGGGCGGATCGCGCCTGTGGGCGGACGAGCCGGCCAGCCGGCCGTCGGCGTTGATCAGTCCGGGATGCCGCCGGTCGAAGGTCCGCGTCGCCAAGGTGTACATGGGAATCCCCAAGGCCAAGTGGCCGACTCCCGACCTGGACCTGAACGCCGAGGTGGAGACGTACGAGCGCGAGTTCGCCCGGTTGAGCCGCGAGCTGGCCGACGTGGAGTTCGTCGGCAGCCAACTGGTCACGGCGCTCGCGCAGGCGAACGGCCTGGCGGAGACGCTGGCGGACGTGGACGGCGTGTTGGCGATCCACTTGTCCATGGGGGTCACGCCGATTCTGCGCGCCCTGCTGGCCGCCGGCAAGCCGACCATGCTGTTCGCGGCGCCGTATTCCGGCCATGAATGGACGGGTTTCGGCGCATTGCGCGAGTCGAAGGACGGGGCGTTGTTCGACTGCATTCTGTCGAGCGACTACGACCAGTTGGCCGTGGCGATCCGGCCGTTCCGCGCCATTCACCACATGCGCGAGGTCAGGATTCTCAACGTCACGACCCGCCCACTCCCCGAAGCCTACGTGCAGGCGGCGAAGGAGAAGTTCGGGACCGACATCGCGCGGATCGACCGCCAGCCCGTGCTCGACGCCTACGAATCCGTGTCCGACGCCGACGCCCGGGCGGAGGCGGAGCGCTGGGCGCGGGGCGCGACGCAGATCGTCGAACCGTCCGACGACGAGATCTTCCGCTCGTGCAAACTGGCCCTGGCGTTTCAGAACCTGCTGGACGCGCACGACGCCACGGCGATCACGGTGGACTGCTACGGCAGCATGTATCGCCAACTGCCGGCGTTTCCCTGCATCGGCCACACCCGCCTCGACGACCTGGGATTCGCGGGCGTATGCGAATCCGACCTGACTTGCGCCGTCACGGGCATTCTTCTCCAGGGCCTCAGTGGAAGGCCCGCTTTCGTCAGCGACCCGACGGTCGACGAATCGAAGGATAGCATCATTTTGGCCCACTGCCGATGCGCGACGAAGATGGACGGTCCGGACGGCCCGTCTGCTCCTTACAAACTGCGCACGATCATGGAGCGGCAGGAAGGCTGCGTGGCCCAGGTGCAGATGCGCCTCGGCCAGAAGGTGACCCAGGCCAAACTGATCGACGTGGCGACGCTGCTCTACTTCACCGGCGACATCGCCGACGTCCCCGACGTCGAGCGCGGCTGCCGCACGAAGATCACGGTCAAGGTGGACGGCGACATCGAGAAACTCTGGCGCAACTGGTCGCACGGCCTCCATCGCCAGACCTGCTACGGCGACCTGACGCGCGACCTCGAACGCTGGTGCAAGTTCATGGGAGTCGCCATGACGAACGAGGCCTGAGGCGAAGACCGACGGCGGCGGCCCAATAGCCAGGCGCGGCAATGGATGCTCTGCCTCCCCTTTCCGCAGGACTCCGCATTGGCGCCATGTTCGCCGAATTATCGCGTTGACAACTTATGGCCGTTTGTGAGAAAAGAATCATGTTGTATCGGCTATTCATGGATTGTCACAAATCCAACCCGTCGGCGGCAAGGATATGGGAAAATGCCTCGAATCGCTCGCGAGGGGGTTCCCGGCCCGCCCCGCCCCGTCATACCGTCCACGCGGGAGAAGGGTTTCCCGGGAGCGCCGACGGCTACGTCGGCTTCCATGAATTCTATTCCGATGCGGTTCCTGGGGGCGCGCGCGGCCTCACCCGCTTCATTCATGAATCATTTCTTAATGAAGCGGGTGAGGCCGCGCGCGCCCCCAGGAACCGCCTCTTCGGGAATCGACTTTGGGCCATGATCCTTCCGACTCGCCGAAAGGAGACGGAGCGATGAACGCCTCGTGGAGAATACGCCAGGAATTCGTTCCCCTCCTCGCGCTTCTCGGCCCTTTCCTCCCGTTTCCCGCGGTCGGTGGAACGACACGGTACGTCGACGTTGCGACGAGCGCCTCCGGCGACGGGCTGTCGTGGGAGACGGCGAAGAAGACGATTCAGGAAGGCTTGGATGCAGCCGCAAGCGGCGATGAGATCTGGGTCGCCGAGGGGACCTACTCGGAAGACGTGACCTCTAAATCCGGTCTTTCTCTATACGGCGGCTTCTCGCGGACTGAATCGACCGTAGACCAACGCGATCTCGCACATCATCAGACGCGTGTCCTGGGAACCGGACAGAAGCCGACCTTCGATCAGTCTGGTCACGTACCTATGTTTGACGGATTCACTATCGAACAGGGGAAGCCAGGGCTTTCCATAAGGGCATGGCAGGCGAAGAGTGTGAGTGTGGTGCGGAACTGCCGATTCCTCCACAATACTGGTGCCCTTCGGCTACATTATGGCTCGTGCGACGTTGTCGATTGCTATTTTGCCGAAAACAGCGACATTTGCTCCGGTTTGTATGCGGAGCAGCTAGATTATCTTTCCGTGCGGAATTGCATTTTCGAGAAGGATTTTGATACTTGGCGCCAGGTCTATTTATTGGGTTGTGATAATGCAGAAGTCTCGTCGTGTATCATTCGCAATGGCCAATCGCGAGGGATTTCGGTCATTCCAGGAAGTAATCCCGTCTCCATCGATCGGTGTGTGATATCAAATAACAACATAGGCGTCTCCAGCGTTGACGGCAAGACGGTCATCACGAATTGTGTATTGGCCAACAACCGCCAGTATGGCATCCGGAGTAACTCAGCCTGGGCCATTAATTGCGTCTTCGCCGGAAACGGAGATCCTGGCTCTAGCTCGCCCGGCGGGGGAGTTTACTGCTATGACACGTGGTACTCTCCTCTACCGCCTGGACCGCCGCAACTTATTACCGGCTCCCTTCGCGTCACGAACTGCATTTTCACCGACAATGTCACAGATGGAATTGCTTTTGATAGTTTCTCGGATGCGAAACCAATGTACAATCTCTTCTATGGAAACACATACGCCGCGCGCAGATATAGCGGGCATAACCCGAACCACGATTATCCCACAGGCGCGCAGCTGAACGGTTTGCGCGGGGGAGAGGGCAATCTCGACGGCGATCCGGCGTTCGCCAACGCGGCGGCGGGGGATTACCACCTCAGCGCCAGCTCCGCCGCCATCGACCGCGGAACCAGCGTGCCGCTGACGTGGGACCTGAACGGCGCGCTGCGGCCGGTGGACATCCCCGGCGTCGGCGTCGATGGGCCGTTTGCGTACGACATCGGCGCGTGCGAATACCAGTTCCTCACGCCGATCGCGCCGCCTTCGCTGTCGGGCGCGGCGGACGCCGGCGGCGGCGAGGTCGGCCTGGCGTGGACCGACGACAACGCCACCACGCCGTCGCAGTTCCTGTCGTTCGCCTACGACGTGTATGCCGGGGAATTCGCCCCGCGCGGCTGGGCGGGGACGATCTGGTATCCCTTCGCCTCGGCGGCGCGGTCGGGCCCGATGAACGTGGCCGAGACCGGCGCCTACTTCGCCTGGATTTCCGACCAGTGGTGGGACGGGACGTGGCTGGCGTGCCTGAATCCCGCCACGTTGATCGTCTATAGCGGCTCGCCCCACGCGCCGACCGGCCTCTCCGTCGAGAAGATCGCTTTGAGTAGCGCTGGCTGTCTAGCCGGTAATGGTAGCGCGGGCAATACCGGCTGGACAGCCAGCGCCACTTCCGCCGGCGCCACTCGGGTGGACGCCTCGGAGACGAGCGAAACCTGGCG
>JAPLSS010000989.1 GCA_026398515.1 Candidatus Sumerlaeota bacterium
AGACCCCTGCGGCGCCATCGCCTTCGCCGACGCCCGCGCCGCGTGTGGACGTGAACACCGCCAGCGCCGAGGAGATCGCCGCGGCCACCGGCATCGATCTCGTCCGGGCGCAGAACATCGTCGACTTCCGCACGACCATCGGGCCGTTCAAGGAACTGACCGATCTGAAGGAAGTGCAGGGCATCACCGACAGCGTCTTCGCCCTCATCCTGCCGCGCGTCACGCTCTCGCCGCCGGAGCCCACGCCGCGCCCGGCCCCGGCGTTCCAGCGGCGCGGGCCTTGAGTGGCGTAGGCTTTCCAGCCTGCGCGTCCTGGAATTTCGAAGGGCGCCGAACATGCGCAGGCTGGAAAGCCTGCGCCAGCAAAAACGCCGCGCGCGCGAATGGCGGTTTGCGTTGGGGAAGCGCCATGCTGGGCCTTTACATCCACTACCCCTTCTGCCTGGCCAAGTGCCCGTATTGCGACTTCTATTCGGTCGGCCGCGACGCCGAGGAATCGAGCCACGCCGCGCGGTATTTCACGGCGCTGGAGCGGGAGTTGGCGTTGTGGCTCGAATCGGCGCCGGCCTTGCGCGGCCGCGCCCTAACCTCGGTCTATTTCGGCGGCGGAACGCCTTCGCTCGCCTCTCCGGCGGCCATCGACCGCGTTGTGCGCGCCGTGCGTGAAGCGTTTGTCTTGGGGCCAGACGCGGAGATCACCCTCGAAGCCAATCCCGGCGCCTCGGATGGCGAGCGGTTCGAAGGCTATCGGCGCGCGGGAGTGAACCGGCTGAGCATCGGCGTCCAGAGCTTCTCCGCGGCGGAGTTGCTGGCCCTTGGGCGCGTCCATTCGCCTGACGAGGCGCGATCGGCCCTCGCCGCGGCCCGCCAGGCCGGGTTCGCCAACCTGGGCGCCGATCTGATCTTCGGCATTCCGGGACAAACCCTCGCGGACTTCCAACGCAATCTCGAGGAACTCCTGAGTTTTCGCCCTGAGCACGCGTCGATCTACGGCCTGACCGTTTACGAGGGAACGCCCTTCGAGGCGCGCCGGAAGGCCGGGACGCTGCCTCTTCCATCCGACGACGAGCAAGCCGAGATGTTTCTGTTCGCCCGCCGCCGAATCACGGAAGCCGGCTATCTCCACTACGAGATCTCCAACTACGCCCGGCCCGGGTTCGAGAGTTGCCACAATTCCTTATACTGGAACGGCGGCGACTGGATCGGCCTGGGCCCTTCGGCGCACAGTTCCCTCGCCGGCGAACGAAGCGAAAACCCCCGCTCCGTCGTCGAATGGCTGCAATCCGTCGAATCCGGCGCCTTGGCCTTGCGCCCCGAAGAGAAGCCCACGCCGCAGGCGGAGGTGGGCGAATTCGTCATGCTCGGCCTGCGCCAGAGTTGCGGCGTATCGCTCTCGCGCCTCCTCCGGCGATTCGGCGACGGCGCCCTTCGCCGCGCCGAACCCCTCTTCCGCCAGCTGGCCGCCGACGGCTTCGTCCATCAAACCGCCGACGGCTTCGCCCTCACCGAACGCGGCCTCCTGCTCGCCGACTCCATCATGGCGCGGTTCTTCTGACCTGCCGGCTCGGGCGCGCGGCGCGTGTCCCGACGAGAGGACAGCTCGTCGCATGGCGCGCGCCGTTCCTATTCGCCCGAAAGCGTCAGAAGATACGGCTGCTGGGGATTCGCCTGGAAGCGGATCGTCCCGCCGGCGTCGGTCTGAACGTCGGACGCCGTTTGCTTCCCGGACTCCGTCAGGGCGGCCAAGGCGACCCTCTTGCCCACCCATGCGGCGGGGAGCCGCCAGTCCATTGCGCCGCCTGATTTGCTATAGACAAGGATTTCCCGGTCGCTAACGGGCACGAAACGATCATCGCCCTTCGCCACGGAAATGCCGTCCGCGGTCAACCGAAACTCTTTTGCGCTCTTGTCGTATTCCGCCACGCACGACTTCCCGTACTCGACGACGAGACGCCCGTCCTCATTGGCCACGCGCGTCATCTCGCGGTGGCGCAGGAAGCTGCTCACCAGTCCCCAGAGGTAGTATTGGTCGCACATTTCCGCCGGCGTGGTCGCGTTCTCGAAGTGGGCGAGGATGGATACCCCATACGCCACGTCTTCGGGCTTCTTCGATCCGCCGCCGACCCATCTCCGGTGCAGCAGGAAGGGAAAGAACTCGTCCTCGGTAGAGAGGTGCCAGGAACCCCGCATCTTGCCCGCCAGGCCCGGGTTGGCCCCAAACGACTCAATCGTGATGGTGATTCCGCGTTGCGCGTAGTAGTCGACGATCTTGTCGACGCCCAGCATCTCGGCGGTCATGTCGATGTGGCCGTCGGGCTCCCAGGATTCATTGGTGTAGCGGAAGGCGTCGTAGTGGATCGAGGACTGGATCGGCAGCATCGCCAGCAGGTCGTCGATGCGCTTCTGGGCGCTGCCCTTCTTCACGTCCTTGTAGTGCGAGATGTGCCAGGCGGGCTGCCCGTGCTGAGTCTCCCATTGCGCCAACTCGCCGTCCGGGCCGCGGCAAACGATATCGGGATCCCATCCGGGGCTGTCCTTGTACGCCGCGTCGCAGTTGACGTGCAGGCTGACGACGGCGTTGTAGCGTTTCGCCTCTTCCATCAGGGCGAGCAGTTTTTCCTTCCCGCCGAGCCAATGGTTCACCACGCTCAAGTCGGGATACCGGGAGTCGTGCCCCTCGTGCTGCCAGCCGACGAGGTAGATGATCTGTTTCGCGCCATGAGTCAAATTGGAGAGTTTCTTGATGATTTCGAGGCCCTGGTCGAAGGTCGTGTAGACCGTCGGGTTGGGGGCGTTCTTCAGCGTCTCGGGGAACCGCTCGTCCGGCAGCCGGCAACACGAGATCTTGTAGACGAACGCGTCGTCATACGTGGAAGGCAATTCCGGCAGCCGCGCGCGCAGCCACGCCGCCCCGTCCATCCAGTCGATCCGCCCGTCCCCGTTCTCATCGCCGGCGAACGCCACTTGGCACTCCAGCGGCGGCATGACCTCATCCTTCACGCGGTAGTAGTATTCGCCATTCCATAGCGAGACGCGATTGGCCGCGCCGCCGGCGCCGAAGGCCTGCGCGTCGATCGGGAAGACCGGGATGTTGCTCTGAAGAAGGGCCGTCCCTTTGTCGGTATAGACATACGCCCAATGCGTCGGCACGGGGGCGGCGTCCGGCTT
>JAPLSS010000280.1 GCA_026398515.1 Candidatus Sumerlaeota bacterium
GTAGTTCTGGTTGACGGACGAGCTTTTGCAATTGTAGACGATGTTGTTCTCGTACACCATCTGGCTCGAGCCGCCGTCGGTGTAGATGCCCCATCCCCCATAGCTGAACCGGTCCACGTCGTGAATCAGATTGTTGCGCACCACCGTGCCGGGCTGCGTGCCGAGCGTGTAGATGCCGCCCATGTCGCTCAACATCTGGTTCTTTCCAACGTTGTGGATGTGGTTATATTCGATACGATTGTTTCTGGCCCGGCTCGGCCCGGGGCCCCAGGTCCAGCCGACGGAGATTCCCGAGTAGTAGAGGTCGTGCACGTGATTGTGCGCCACCGTGTTGCCGTCGCTCTGGCCCACCCAGATGCCGACCGCGCCGGGGAAGACCAGGCCCAGGTCGTAAATCACGTTGTCAGTGACCACATTGGAGGACGACGCCCGCGCCTCATCCTCGAGCATCTTCGCAAACTCGGCAAAGGCTTCGGGCCGGGGGGCCACGTGAATCGGCAGCCCGACCTTGATGCCGCCGGCGCCCATGTCGAAGATCGCGTTCGCCACGATGCGGTTGCGCTTCGTCCCCTGCCCAAACTCGATGCCGAAGCCTCCCATCTGCGTGAACCGGCAGTGCTCGACGGAGATCTCTTCGGCGCCGACGGCCTCGAACGCCGCCGGGATGGTCACGGCCGCTTGCTGGCTCGTGTAGCCGTTCGGGCCGAGCGTCCAGTCGGTGTGGCGAAAATCGAGGCCGCGGAAAATCACGTTACGCACCAACTCACCCGTTTCCGGCTTCCCTTTCAAAAGCACGAGTTGCTGCAACACCGGCGCAATGACTTCCGCCTGCGAGACGTTCTGGCCGCGCTGCGCCCAATACGACACGGTTCCCGCCTTGCGATCCAGATACCAGTTGCCGGGCTTCCACATCCCTTCCGGCACGTTCTCGATGAAATACCGAGCAACCCTCTCCTGGCCGGACGCGGTGGCGACGCCCGTCAGCAGCGCGACGTGATTCGCCTCGTCCACTTTCGTGATCTGCATGCGCAGCTCTTTCCAGTGGGGCAGAAGAACCGCTTCCGCGTCGCCGAGGTCCGCCCACGAACTCAGGACGTCGTTCCCGCGGTAGTTCAGCCGGGCGGGACGGTCTTCGGAACCGGGGCTCGTGCCTTCGATGCGATAAAAGCCCTCGTGCGGAATGCGCGCCCGCATCGCCCGCTGGCCGCTGACGAAGAGCTGATGGAACTCAAACGAGGCGGGCGCCGTCCAGACCACGCTCTTGCCCTGCGGGTCGCGTCGCGCCCCTTCCAGCACTTTCCAGCCGTCGATGATTCGCCCGCCGCTGAAAATCGGCAATTCGCCCGGATACGCGGCGTAAGTCACCGGCGCATCCGGCGTCCCCGAGTCCGCAGGCTCGAGCACGAACGGCTCTGAAAGACGATACACGCCGCCGCGCACAAGCGCGGTCACGGCGCCTTTCTCCCCCCGGGCGCGCAAGGCGCGGATGCGGTCGCGCGCCGCCGCCAGCGACGGCAGCGGGCCGTCGGTCTGTTGTGCGTTGGGTTTGTCCGAATTCCCGGACCATTCCGCGCGTCCTTCCGTGGAGACATACAAGGTCGCCGCCCGCGAGACGGCCAGCGGCGACACAGACAGCGTGAGGCCAAGCAGGAATTGCAGGGATCGCAGTTTCATTTCAACGCCTTTCATTGGGTGTGGCGCAGGCTTTCTAGCCTGTGAATGCCGGAATCGCGCCGAAGGCTTGAGATCACAGGCTAGAAAGCCTGCGCCACTCCAACCGCCGTCCTTCCGGAAATCTTTGCCGTCTTGCGAACGATTTCACCCGTGAGGGCCTAAGATACTCCTAGCATCAAAAAAGCCTACGACGCTCCTCTCCAGATCTCGCGGACGTCTTCTTCGATTTCCTGGGCTATGACCTGAAAGTTGGGCAGGCCGCCGAAGACGTTAGCGGCCCCGGCGAAGTGAGGCTCCATGCGGTTCAGGACTGAGAACACGCGTTCGCGCAGGGCGGCCAGCGATTCCCCCTGGGTGTCCCACAATTGGTTGGCGTCCACGAGCTCCAGCCGCTCCAAGTGCTCGCGGCGCAGGTACTTCATCAACTCCAAAAAGATCAGATGATCCGCAACCTGAAGGAACTCGCGCCGGTAGACGACCCACCACAGGGCGTCGTCCGCCCGGGCGCTCTTGACTTCCAGCGACGG
>JAPLSS010000440.1 GCA_026398515.1 Candidatus Sumerlaeota bacterium
GCTTCGCGTCCCAGGTGTATATTACATAGTGCCATTCCGGCCCGGGCAATTCCGGGATCTGCGCTTCCAAGTTCGGGCCGTTGATGGAGGCATCCCACTTCCAGCTGAGCGCGCACATGCTGCTCGATTGCAGGAACGAGCATTGCGCCACGCCGGGCAACTCCAGCAGCTTGACGGAAACCTTTTCCTGGTCCGGTCCGTTTCGGTACGCCTTGTCAGGCCGCATGCGAAACGCCACCGCGCCCTGCGCGGCAAGCGGCTCTTTGAGGGATGCGCTCATTTCTTTTCCTCCGCTGTCGGAATCGGCCCCGGCGGCCACGCCCGCCAGGCACGCCGCCCAGAATACCCATTGCATTCTTTGCCGCTTCATGGTTTTTCTCCTTCGCCCGCCCAAGAGCTTCGGTCAATGCCATGGGAGCGCATCTACTGTGGACACGCCGACAGCGAATTCGCAAGAAAAACTACGGATGGGCTGAGTTCGCAATGACGCCTTCAGGCGTTCGCCAGGCGCTTATCCGCAACGCCTGAAGGCGTCGCTCCGAACCAGGAACCCTTTGGCCCTTCCGAGGGAGCCGACCCATTCCGTGCTTGTCCGTGTCTGTCCGTGCCTGTCCGTGCTTGTCCGTGTTCTATCCGCTTACAGGATGTATCGCGGTGTTGCCGCGGTGGCCTCATCGGTGATGACCACAAAATCTTTCCCGCGAATCAGCGTGACCGGATAGTCGTCGCCCGGCTCGCTGAAGACGGCCAGGCGCAGCACGGTGTTGGCCCAGTCGTAAGGGCCGCCGTTGCGGCAATAGAGCCGGATGCGCCGCGCGCCGAGGATCTGCTTCATCCCCAGGGTGACGGCCTGCCGCGGGAAGCCCTCGAGGTTGCCCCCCACGTCGGCGCGGATCGCGTTGATGGTGATCGTGAAATCGTTCAGGTTCACGACGCGCGGGCCGCTGTCGCGCACGCCGGGCTCCGGCTCGTTGAACGCGACATGCCCATGGATGCCGATGCCGCCGTAACAGGTGTCAATGCCGCCGACGGATTTGATGCTCGCCGCCAGGGTGGAAAGGTTCTTCTCGTTGGGAAATATAAGTTGCTCCGCGGGGATATTTAGCGCCGGGTCGATGCGATTAAACAAATCGCGCATCATCTGTCCCCGAAAGCTAAGGGGATGATCCGGCCCGATCGCCCTGCCGTCCTCGTCGCAATATTCGTCCATGAAGAAGAAGTGGCAAGTCTTTAGGCTCAGCCGCCGCCGATTGATCAGTTCGAGAAGGATCGGATATTGCCCGACCGGTCCAACGGGTAGAATCAGCCGCGTCGGACGCCCGGCCTGGTTGTTCTGATCGATCTCGTCGAAAATCGACTCGGCGCAATGGCGATGGACGGCGTCCAGATCGGACAGCACAATCAGTTTCCCCTGCGCCCGTTCGACCATCTCCCGGGCGGAGAGACTGAGCAATTCACGGATCTCTTGCGCGCGATTCATCGATGGGGTCCTTTCCACTCTGCCGAGAGCGCGAACGGGTCCGTTCTGCCGGGGCAGACTGAAGCCGGCCTCGTGGCTCGGCTTCGCTCGCCAGAGCGCGAGGCCGGCCTACTTGTGATTGAACAGGCGCCTCAGATTGTCCGAGAAGAAATTGCGACTCTCAACTTCATTCCATCCCATCCCCTGGATGATCCGCTTCTGGTCGTTCAGCGCGGACTCCAGTTCGTCCGCGTGTACGTCGCTTCCGAACACAATCTTTCGGTGCGCGTCTTCCCAATATAGCGTTTGGCGAAACCATTCCATAGGCTTATTGAAACGCCAGCCCTTCGAACTCCCGGAGATGTCAGCATAGATGTTCGGAATGATCCGGCACAGCGTCGCGGCCTCGTCCGTCCAACAGACGCCCAGATGCGCGGCGATCAACGGAAGATTCGGGAATTCCCAGGCGATTGGCTCCAGATGAATCGGACGGCAATTCTCCGAGCGGACGCCCTGCCCCGGCATGGGAACCGGCGGCGCGAAGATGCCGGTGTGAAACAGGCATGGCATTCGCAACGCATCGGCCCGCGCGTAGATCGGGAAATGCTCCGGATCGCCATACGGCGTCACCGGAAGATGAAACTTGAGGCCCGTCATCCCCCAGTCCGCCAGTTGATCCACCTCGTCGGGCTGAGCGCGGCCCGGCCTTAAGTAACCATATCCCCAGAAGCGGTCCTTGTGTCGCTTCACAATGCGGGCCAATTCGGCGTTGCCAATGAACCCCACCGGCTTTCCGTGCGCCACCCACATGCCGGGACTGATCGGGTCAATCGGCATCAATCCCGTTCGTTCAATGCCCAGGCGATCCATTGCGCGAAGGAGGCGATCCACATATCCCTCTTCGCTGATGAAGTGATGATGGCCGTCCCAGATCGACATCGCGTCCCGGTTCTCCTGATTGCTATAGCGCCTATACGACATATAGCTCTTATCTCACTCCCCCGTGTCCTGCGCCACGTTCAACAGCGGCGGCGCGGCGGCGATTTCCGCGATTGTCGCCTCCACCGACGGATGCTCCTGCACCAGCGATCCAGGACAATCGGCGCTGATCGGACCGAACATCGCGCGGCGCAGCACTCCCGAGTGCCATACGCGCATGAACGTCAGGTGGATATGTTTCGTTGCGAGCAATTCTTTCAGGCCGAGCGTGCACGCCCGCTTCGGCACAATCGCCCAGTTGCCGTGCGCGCCGCCCATCACCATTTGCGCGACGCTCTCCCGGCTGATGGTTAGTTTGCGGGCGCGGCATTGGCGCAGCCAGTTGAGCGGGTCATCCGTTTCGCCCGGCTCCGGCGGGTCGTTGAACGCCAGGTGGCCCGTCAAGCCCATGCCGGCGAAACAGAGATCCGCGCCGCCCATGCCCAGGAGAGTCTCGGAGATGGCCTTTAACTTGTCCGGCAAGGGGGAATGAAGATTCTTCGACGCGAACCCAAGAGAGGAATCGAGGCGGTTGACCAAGTTCTCCCGAACGAAGCGCGCGAAGCTCAGGGGATGCGATTCGGGAATCGGCCGGTCGCGTTCATCCAGATATTCATCCATCATATAAATGAAGAGATTCGCCAGCGGGACTTTCTCCTGGTTGCACAAATCGGCGAAGGGGCGGAAGTCCAACGGACCGACGGGCAAGATGACCGTCGAAGGCTTGCCGGCCCGATCGTTCTGAAGAATAAGATCGGCCAGAACGCGCGCGCATCGGCGACTCAAGGCGTCGGAGTTGGGAACAATGGCGATCGGGTATCGCTTCTGCGCCAGCAGGTCCTGCCGGGTCATTGCATAGCAGTCCACGCATTGCCCCCTATGATAAACTTACTTCGAGGGTATATTCACCCAAATCGGCGACGACCAGGCCTGATTGCCATCGCGCTGCGTCATAGATATGTAATAATAGTGCGAGCCGGTGAGATTCGGGTCCGGACGATAGGTTGCGCGGATCGTTTTGGAGTTGGCGCGAACCGGCAGTTCCTTCACCGGGGCGCCGTCTTGAGTCACAATCACATTCTCGATCTCGCTCGCGCCATCGATGGCGATCTGAAACTCGGGCGGCTCGGGCGAGTCGAACTGCTCCCCCATCCAATGGTCGCCGGCGCGGAACACGAGGCGGATCTTGTCCGTCGCGCCATAGGTCCGCCGCGCTTGCATGGACCGGAAAATCGCCTCGCGCTCGCCGCGCGGCGACCACACGCAGGCAAACGAGGCGTCGGTCGAGAGGTGGTCGCTGCTGGCGATGAAGCCGAGATGATAGCCCTTTTGCAGGCCCACGTTCGCCATCTTTTCCATGACCTGATTCCGGTAGCCCTGGAAGATCTCGAGCAACGGGCGGAGCGCATCGTTCTGGTAATTCCAGCACTTTGTTCCGATCGGATTATGGGGAATCGTGAAAGTGTCATGATCCAATTCCTTCCACAATTCCGGGAGAGGCGTCGCGTCGGTTCGCAGCATATCTTCGTGCAGAGTGATCACATTATGATCGGTCTGGCTGTTGCTGCGCTCCCAGGCAAAGTAAGGAATGAACGTTCCGATCAGCCGATGGCGGCCGACCTCCTTGACGCAACGCCACCACAACTGACTGAGCGCATCCCCTTGGGCGATGTCGCGCGTGTGATCCGTCACGCCCAGGAAATCCAGACGGGCGACATCGATGGCATACCGGTACGCGTCCTCCAAGGTCCCATCATAAAAGGGGAAACAGAGGGAGAGATCCGTGTGCCGGTGCAAGTCGCCGAAATAC
>JAPLSS010000760.1 GCA_026398515.1 Candidatus Sumerlaeota bacterium
ATCCAAGTCGGAATGCTTATAAAAGGGGATGATCTTCCCCTTGGTCGCCAGGCAGGCGCCGCTCTCATCTTCCCATGAGCCGTGGAAGGCCGCGACCTCTACGAACCGGAAATACTTATCGAGAGGAAGGCCCAATTCCTTCGGACTCTTGGCAAATCCGGGTTCATACCAGATCAAGTGCCAGGGGAGCGGCGCGGCGTCGGCCAGCGGCTCTTCCCACCACATGTACTCAGGGTGGTTGAACTTCTTCCCCAGATAAAACATCTGCTCGCCGCCGGAGATTCCGGGAACGCAGGAGCCCGTCGCAAAACGGAAATCCCTCTTCCGCGAGAGCGCCGCCGTATACATGACGAAATCGCCGGACTTGCCGAATCCGGGCGCGTTCGATAAACCGAAATCCGTGCCCAGCGCGCTCTCGAGCGACGCAAAAAAGTAGCAATCATATCGGCTGCAAAAATAGATATACCCCGGCCCCTCGTACCAACCGCCATCGGGCTGCCATGCGCCCATCACATTATACAGCGACTGAAAGGCATAGTGGAGAATCCGGTTCGAGTATTCCCTGTCGGTCTCCGCGATTGCCAGCGCGCCGATGCCGACGCCGCAGTTGTCGACCTGGTTGACGTTGCTCACCTTCTCCGGCCAGAAATCCGCCGACTTCTTCTCCCCCGTGTAGAACTTCTCGGCTTCAGCCACGCCTTTTGTCCGGATCGACCGGGCGACGGACGCGCGCTGCTCCGGCGTCAACGCGTTGTAGAGCCAGTCGTAGCCGACGGAAACGCCATGGATAAGGACCGAAGTATCGAGAAAGTGATCGAAGACATGCCAGTTCGGCAGGTCGGCGAAATTCATGAGTTCCTTGGTCGCCCAATCGAGATATTTCGGCGTGTCGGGATTCCCGCGAAGTTTCTCTATGTTATACACGAGGGCGGCGTTATAAATGCGAATCGCGCCCTTATTGGCCTCCGTAAGTATCCGGCTGCCCGGCGGCGTGTCGGCGATCAACTTGCCCTTGGCCATCAGGTCCTCGACCTGGCTCTTGATTTTCTCATACCACCGGGTCATTCGCGGGTTGGCGGCGATCTTGTCGCTCAACGCCTTGAAGTCCGTCACCAACAGGCGCGGATGCGGTTTCAGCGTCGCCAGCAGGTCATCTGGCAGCGTCGGCAGTTCAAGGGGCGGATAGAAGCTCTGCTCGCGCCAGAAGAGCTTCTGTTCGCGGCCCGGAGGCGGAGTCATCTTCGAACCACTTTCCATATCCGCTCCCCCTTCGGCGTTCGCCTTCGTCTCGGCGGCGTGGCCCGGGGTCGGAGCCATCCATGCCACAGAGGCGCAAAACAGAGGCAAAAGCAGTTGTGCGACGCGCCCTGGCATGTATCGAAAGCTCCTGATCTTTCTCAGTTCCGAGAATCTCCGTAGGTCCTCCCTGCCCCTCGGCTTCGCTCGGGGACTATGCCCGGGGTGGACTGGATGACCGTCTGCACAACCAAAGCCAGCCTCGGACACAGTTCCTGAGCCTGCCGAAGGGCAAGACTGGCCTACTCTCTTGCGGAGCCCGCAATTCTCTTCAGCCCCTCTATTACAGTCTCGTCTTCCCCATCGAGCAGGGTGCGCACGTCGAGCAACACGGCGTCGTCCCTAATGCGCGCGATGATGGGAGGCTTGTTTCGGCGCAACAGATAGCTAATGCGTTCGGCGGAAAGCGCGGCGCAACGGATGGAAAGGAGATACGTGGGAATGGGCGTGACGGGAAGCGAACCGCCGCCGGTGGCGCTTTCGCCTTTCACAACACTCACCTTCAGGGGCGAAACATCCTCGCCAATCGCCTGCTTCAGTCGTTCGGCTCGATCCTTCAACGATTCCAGCGAGGCAGTCAGCATGCGAAAAGTGGGATTCGTTTCCGGCAGCGTGTCAGGATTGAGGAAGAGCCGTAGCGTGTGTTCCAGCGCCATGTCAGTCATCTTGTCGACGCGCAGCATGCGGGTGAGCGGGTGCTTGCGGATGCGGTCGATCCATTCCCTTTTCCCGACAAGGATGCCGGCTTGCGGGCCGCCGATCAATTTGTCGCCGCTGAAGCAGGCCAAGTCGGCGCCGGCGGCGATGCTCGCGGGAACGGTCGGCTCGTCGGGCAGGCCGAAGCGCCGCATGTCGACGAGCGCCCCGCAGCCGAGGTCGTCGATCACCAGGACGGGGCGTTTCTGTTTCAGAGAGACCAACTCGGCGATCGAGACTTCCTTCGTGAATCCGACGACGCGGTAGTTGCTGGGATTGACGCGCAGGATCGCGGCGGTGTTGTCATTCAGCGCCTGCTCGTAATCGCGCAAGTGAGTCTTGTTCGTCGTGCCCACTTCGACGAGGATCGCGCCGCTTTGGTGAACGCAGTCGGGCAGACGAAACGAGCCGCCGATTTCGATCAACTGGCCGCGGGAGACGATCACTTCCTTGCCGTTGCACAAGGCGGCGAGGATCAGAAAGGTGGCCGCCGCGTTGTTATTGACCACCATCGCCGCCTCGGCGCCGGTCAGTTCGACTAGCAGCGATTCGACCATGGCGTCGCGTTTGCCGCGCAAGCCGGTTTCGAGATCGATCTGGAGATTGCAGCAGCGATTCAGTTGCGACAGCGCGTCGACCGCAGGCTGCGGCAGCACCGCCCGGCCCAAGCCGGTGTGGAGCAGAATGCCGGCGGCGTTGACGACGGGGCGCAGGCGGGTTTGCTCGCGGCGCGCCAGCCACTCGCGCGCCTTGGCGATGATGGCCGCATGATCCGGCGGCGCGCTGTCGGCCGTCATCCGTTCGCGAAACCACTGCAGCGCCGTCTGCACGGCCTTGAGCGCGACCGAACGCGAACGCTCTTCGATCATCGCCAGGACATCCGGCTCTTCGAGCAACGCGGAGACGGAGGCGAGACGGCGGCGCGGGTCATCGCCGGCGGAGGATTCGGATTTCGGCTTGGGCATGAGTGAACGCCTTGATTGGCGGAGGCGAATGGGAGTCGAACCCACCCGCGGCGAAGCGCCGCGCAACGGTTTTGAAGACCGCGAGGGCCACCCGGCCCCTGTCGCCTCCGGATTGGAATAACACGAACTATTTGACAGATGGTCAAACCTCTATAGAGCCTGACCCGCATTTCTCACCCAGTGACGCTGTTGCGGTTTCCCGATGCGCGCCTGGTGGAAAATACGGGCTCATCCTGCTCCCCATGCATGCCCTTCCTCCGCATTCTCCGGTCGATTTTCGACGGGAAGCGCCGGCGCATGGCCTCCACAAAAGCCTCTGCCTATCCTCGCGCGCCGGATCGGAGCGATGCGGCAAGAGCGGCAACCTTCCTGATCGCCTCGGATTCCTTCTCCTTGGTCTCGGCAAGCAGTTTGACCTTCTCTGCCGCCTCCATCTTCTTCTCGCTCAATCGTCCTAACGCGCCAGCGATGTCCGCGTAGGTTTTGGCGAGTTCGGTGGCGGCCTGTGCGACGCCGTCATATCCTTGCTGAATGTCGGCAAAGTATCTCGAAGCCATCTGTCTGCACTCGCTCCACACGGTGGCGTTCCACCAGTTGCCGTGGGTGGCGCCGAATTCCGCGGCAGCGTTGATCCAGTTCTCGTAAGCGTCAGGTCCGATGCCGTAGTCGTTCAGGCTGTGCTTCGCGGGATTCGTGTGAAGGCCCACGGCGTAATCCAGGCTGTCCAGAACGGCTTTGCGGTGTTCAACCGGATTGGCGCTCCTGAGGGTGTAGAAGTTCACGTGGAACCTGTCGCCGAATTCCCTCCAGGAGCCAAAGGTCAATCTGGCGGGCGGGAAGTCGACCTTGGGAGCCCACGGTTGCAGGGTCAAGAAGCCGTCGTCGTCGTATCCGGCAATCAACTGGTTCTCCAGGTTCATCAGTGAACAGGGGATACCCCTGTCGAGGGCGTCACGCAGTTTCTTCTCAACAGCAGCCCTGTCCTCCGGAGCGCTCTGCGGGGAGAAGAACCCAAGATCGGTCATCTCCAACCCCAGGTTTCTGAGCAAAGGGTTCGCAGCATCGCGGTTCCAGCAATACGGCCCGCTCGGACACAGTTGCTTGTGGATGTTGATCAGAAACGCGTGCCCCGATACGCCAAAGACCGTAGGGGCGCCGACCTCAATCTTGTGGTAATCCAACGCGCCCTTCACGACGCCCATGAGCGTAGTGTTGAATGGGGGCATTGCCAGTTTTTCTAACTTCATGCCTCGCCCTTTCCCGGCTGTTGCCGAGCCAACGGGGAGCGCGGCCAGAATCGATGCCCCGCCGACAAGCCGCAAAAAGCCTCGTCGTCTCACAGTGATCTCCTCGCTCAACAGAACGATAGCCTGCGTTGCGGGAAACTGTCAAGCCGCCCGCCGGTTGGGCGCCCGTCAATAGGCGGGGAAAAGGATCTTCCTCTGACGCCGCCCCTCCGGCGCATCGGCGGGGTGATCATAAGGCTCATAATAATAGTTGCGTTTGACCGGACGAAATCCCGCCTCGCGCGCCATCGCCTCCAACTCATCGGCGTCCATGCGATAGGCGGTCCCGGCTTCGCGCACGACGTTCTCCTCGATCATCGTGGAGCCCAGATCGTTCAGGCCGAAGAAGAGCGACATCTGTCCGATCTTCGGCCCTTGGGTGACCCACGAGGCCTGGTGGTTCGGGATGTTGTCGAGATAGAGCCGCGCGATGGCCGCGGCGCGCAGGTATTCATAGGCGCCGCAGAACTCCTCTTTGACGGCGGCGTTCTTCGGCTGAAAGGTCCAGGCGATGAAGGCGGTGAAGACGCCGGTCTCATCCTGCAAATCGCGCACGCGCCGCAGGTGTTCGACGCGCTCCTCCAGCGTCTCGACGTGGCCGAACATCATCGTGGCCGAGGCCCGCAATCCGGCGCGGCTGGCCTGGCGCATGACGTCGATCCATTCGTCGGCGGAGATTTTCCTTGGGCTCACCTTGCGGCGCACGCGGTCCGAGAGAATTTCCGCGCCGCCGCCGGGAATGGACTGGAGACCGGCCTCGCGCAAGCGGCGAATGGTCTCGAAGACGGGGATCCGCGCCTCCCGCGCCATGTAGGCGATTTCCGGCGGCGAGTAGCAGTGCAGATGCAGATGCGGCCACTCGGCGCGCAGCCAGCGCAACAGCCCCTCGTGCCATTCGAGGGGCAAACCCGGATGCAGTCCGCCTTGCAGAAGCAACTGGCTTCCGCCGCGTTCGTAGAGTTCGCGAATCTTGGCGCGAAACTCCGATTCGCCCAGCACATAGGCGTCGGGATCGCCCGGCTTGCGCGAGAAGGCGCAAAACGCGCAACCGGTTATGCAAGCGTTCGTATAGTTGGTGTTGCGATCGCAGGTGTAGGTGACGGCGCCCGGATCGGTCCGCGACAAACGGGCTTGATGCGCGGCGCGGCCAATGGCCAGCAAGTCGCGACAGCGGAAAAGCGCAAGGCACTCCTCCTCGCTGATGCGCCCGCCGCCGGCCGCGCGTTCGAGGATGGGCGCGGGGTCGGCGGAGAGGAAAGGCGTTTCGCGGGAATCGCGTTTCATCCGGAGGATCGTAGACAGGAGGCGGCGGCTTCGCAAGGAAATGGCGCGGACAAGCGGGGGGTGGATGGAGGGAGTCCGCCCTGAGATGTGACGAATCCGGAGTGGGCGCCGCGCACAGGCTGGAAAGCCTGCGTCACCTTAACGGCGATCCTTCATCGCCTTCCCGATTGGTTCTGGCTTGTTCAGCGTAATAAGAGGGCGGCGATTGGGGGGCCGTGAGCCGCCGCCGTTCCTTTATGCGAAAATGCTTGCCAGAATCGGCCCTCCGCGGGCTATACTCTATAACCAGCAACGACCTTGAGAGCCGTGCGGCCGAAGGTCGCCGCGTCCACTCATCCGGGCTGACTCCGCCGACACTTGAGCCACGCGATTTCGAGGCCAGGCTCAATGCCCCCCTCCCAGGGGAATTGGACGCGAACGTCTCGAATTCCACGGTGTTTTTCCGAACGCCACGACGAGGTTAGCCATGAACTCCCTCGCATTCCACGGCCGAAGCGTCAATGGGGGTTCACGCGCCGGCGGCTCTTGGTCCGGCGGGGCGCGCGCCATCCGAGCGGCGGCGGCCTGTCTGTTGATGGCCCTGAGCGCGAGCGCCCCAGGGGCGACGCTCCTGGACTATTACACCTTCAACGGCAACTACAACGACAGCGCCGGCGGGCGGACCCTGACGGGGGCGGTGGCCGGGACCGGCGGGACCGCTCCTCAACTCATCGCCGGGGCGGTGGCCGATGGCGCCGGGACGACGCGGACGAACATCGTCCGCCTCGCCGGCGGGGCCACGAATTTCCGGTACCTCTCGTGGACCGGGACCTCGTTTCAGCCAGCGCAGTTCACCGCAATGGTGTGGGCAAAGACCTCCAACGCGACCCAAGGGAGCAACCGGGGCATCTTCAGCAACGGCGTGAGCAGCACCACGCATTTCCAAATTGACCTCAACGCCGGCGAGACGTACGGGGCGGTCGTAGCCAACCAATGGACCCATCTGTGCGAAACGTGGGACGGGACGGCGACCACCCTGTACGCCGACGGCGTCCGAATCACCAGTGCGGCGGGCAACGCCGGCAATGTGTTCGACCGGCTCAGCATCGGCGTCAACCGGAATCTCGGCACCGCCTTCACCGGCGACGTCGATGACTTCGGCCTATTCAACGCCGCTCTCGACGCGCAGCGCATCGCGGTCATTCACGCGCTGGGCCTGTTCCACGGGCGCAACCTGGATTCGGCCGACATCGACACCTTCCTCAACGCGTTCCTCGCCGGGCCCGGCCACACGGCGACCCTGGATGGATCGGACTGGACCTATGCGCCCGCCTCGGTCCTCAACGCGGGAACCACGATCGGCGTGACCGGCGGAAGCGTGGCCGGCAACAGCGCTTATGTAGTGCTGGACAGCGCGGGCAACGGCATGATGATCGCCGCGGCGCCGAGTTTCATCCCCGCCAACGGCGGCAACGTGTCGCTGGCGGTGGGCGGCACGCATGCCAACGTCGTGCTGGGGCTGGCCGTCAACCCCGCGGGCGACCCCACTCGGTTGGACGTGCAGACCAGCGACCCTTCGCCTTTGGTTTTGCAGAATCTTCGCATCTGGGGCTCCGGAACGGTGATGGCGGACGTCGCGACCGACGGGCCGGGAGTGGTCGTCGGCACGACGGTTCCCCTCCTCGTGACGGTCTCCAACGGCTTGCTGCCGGGCTCCGACACGGTGACCATCCACGTCGTCGCCCAGCCAAACTCGCCGCCGGTCTTTCAGTCGACCGGGACGTTCCATGGCGATATCGGGCAGACCACGGTCGCCCCGGCCATGGCCACCGTGCGCGACGAAGACGATCCGACCACGGTCTGCGTCGCCTATGCTCCCTCGGGGGTGCGCGCCCGGGTTTGCTCGTGGACGCAGATCGATCCGCAGACCATCGCGGTGGACCTCGAGGCGCAGATCGACCCCCTGGTGGCCGCCGGGACCTATCCCATCCGCCTCATGGCCAGCGACGGGCACAGCGCGGCGATCGGAACCGTGGCGCTCATCGCGCGGGGCGAGCCGGCGGTCGGCACGCCCGGCGGCGATGCGCAGGCGATTCTTCAGGCCACGGGTGTCACCGGCGGCCTCATCGTCCATCTCGGCTGCGGCGACGGGCAATTGACCGCGGCCCTCGCGGACTATTCCACCTGCGTCGTCCAGGGGCTGGACCAGGACCCGGCCAAGGTCGCCCTCGCGCGCAATCACATCGACTCGCTGGGCCTCTACGGGCGAGCGACCGCCGAACTGTGGAGCGGCCCCGGGCTGCCGTTCATCGACAACATGGTCAACCTGATCGTGGCCCAGGATCTCGTCGGCGTGGACATGGACGAGTTGATGCGCGTCCTGGCGCCCAACGGGAAGGCGTATTTGAAGCAGGCGGGCGCGTGGCATGCCTATGTCAAGCCGCGGCCCGGATGGATCGACGAATGGACTCACATCCTGCACGACCCCAGCAACAACACCGTCGCGCAGGACGACGCCATCCGCTTCCCCAAGCGGTTCCAGTGGATCGCCGATCCCAAGTGGTCGAGCCACCACGATCACAAGTCTGCCGTGAACGGCATGGTCTCGGCGAACGGACGTATCTTCAGCTTCATCGACGAAGGGGAGCGCCGCTCCATCGTGCTGCCGGCCCGGTTGGAGTTGAGCGCGCGCGACGCCTTCAATGGCGCGCTGTTGTGGACCCGCCCGTTTGACACCTGGCACGTCCGACTCTGGCCGCTGAAGAGCGGGCCGGCGCAACTGGCGCGCCGGTTGGTCGCGAACGGCGACCGGGTCTACGTGACGCTGGGGACGAACCAACCCGTTTCGTGCCTCGACGCCGCCACGGGCCAAACGATCCGCGTCTACAATCAAACGCGGACCGCCGAGGAAATCCTGTATTACAACGGAACGCTCTACATTTCGGTCAACGATGCGCCGACTTCAAAAACCTACTCGACTCTCGCGCAAGTCACCGCCGACGCCGACACCGCCTGGTGGAGCGGCCAGACGCGATGGATCACCGCGGTGGACGCCGAAACCGGCGCGCTGAAATGGCGGGTGCAGCGGCCCGTGGCGCCGATGTCGCTGGCCGCCAGCGATCGCGGGGTCTTCTTCTACGATGGCACGAAGGTGGTGCGGCTGAGTCCGACGGACGGCTCGCAGGTCTGGCAATCCGACCCGCTTCCGTGCAAGGCGACGATCCTCTCCGAAGACGGCCCGCGGATCACACTCTACCAGGACGTGGTTTTCTATACCGGCGATGAAACCGGCAGCACGGACACCGAGTACGCCCTGTCGGCGGACACGGGCGCGACCCTGTGGTCGGGAGCGCATCCGCAAACCGGCCACCACTGCCCGCAGGACTTGATGGTCGTCGACGGCCTGGTCTGGGCGAACGCCACGGCCCAGGGCGCCGATTCCGGCCAGTTCACCGGACGCGACCCGTGGACGGGGACCATCATGGCGCAGTTCCTCCCGGACATCTCCACGTATTGGTTCCACCATCGCTGCTACCCGGCGAAGGCGACGAAGAACTACCTGTTGATGTCGCGCACGGGGATCGAGTTCATCGACCCGACCACCGGCCATTGGACGGCCCACCATTGGATTCGCGGCACGTGCATCGAAGGGATCATGCCCTGCAACGGCCTGATCTACACGCCGCCTCACAACTGCGCCTGCTACGCCGAGGCCAAACTCTACGGGTACTGCGCGACCGCGCCGGACGACAACGGAACCACGATCAACCGCGGGCCGAACCTGGCGCTCAACGCGGACTTCGAATCCGGCGACGCGCCTTGGCAGTTCCTCCCCGCAGGCTCCGGCCATGCGACGCGCTATCGGACGGACTCCAGCGGCTACGTGGCGCTGCTGACCGCGGGAGCCGACGACGAGGCCGGCCATCTTCGGCAAGACGTGGCGCTCGCCGCGGGCAAGCGCTATCAGGTCGCCTTCGATCTTCCCTACTGGGGCCAGCAGCCTAACCTGACGAATCAGTTTTTGGTCGATTTGAGCGGCGCAGTCCAGGCGTTAGAAGGATCGTCCGGACACGTGGAGGCGACGATCACCGCCGGCGCCGGCGGGTATATCGACATCAGCCCTGTCGGCGATTCCGACCTGATCGCCCTGGTGGACAATGTCAGCGTTCGCGAGATGGTCACACTGTCCGATCCTGTGCCGCCGGTCGGACCGGAGTCGGAAGTCGCCGCCTCGGCGAGCAATGACGAGCGCCTTGTGCTCGGCCCGGCTTACGGCCAGGGCGCCCCTGCGCAGCGGGAGTCCCAAAGCGCGGAGGAGTGGCCCACCTACCGCCACGACACGGCGCGCAGCGGCGCCGCGTCGTCCGTCATCGGAGAAGCCTTGCAGCCGGACTGGCACACCCGGCTGAACGGGCGCCTGAGCAGCCCGGTCATCGCCGACGACAAGGTGTTCCTCGCCTCCATCGACGCGCACGCCGTCTATGCCTTGCGCGCCTCCGATGGGCTGGTGTTATGGAAATACGTGGCCGGCGGGCGGGTCGATTCGCCGCCCACCTTCGACAGCGGAAACCTCTACTTCGGCTCGAACGACGGCTGGGTCTACTGCCTGCGCGCCGCCGACGGCCAGCTGGTCTGGCGGTATCGCGCCGCGCCGACGGATCGCCAGATGATGGCCTATGACCAGTTGGAATCCGTCTGGCCGGTTCCCGGCAGCGTCCTCGTCTTCGGCGGCTCGGTGTATTGCGTCGCCGGGCGTTCGATGTTCCTCGATGGCGGCATTCACTTCCTGCGCCTGGACGCCCAGACCGGGCAACAACAGTGCGAGATGGTTCTGGACGACATCGACCCGGTCAGCGGCAAGAATCTCCAAACCTATGTCACCGGGCTGAACATGACGGTCGCTCTGCCCGACATCCTGTCGTACGACGGCCGCTACGTGTACATGCGCTCCATGCCCTTCGACACGAATGGGGTGCGCCAACACATCGCCTATCGTGTGGTAACCGACCAGATTGGCCAGTACACCCACTTGTTCGCCCCGTACGGCTTCCTGGGCGATCCGTGGATGCACCGGATATACTGGGTCTACGGCCAGAGCTACGCCTCGGGCGCCGGCGGCTATTCCCAAGCCGGCCAGAACGCTCCGTCGGGCCAGATCCTGACCAACAACGCTACGGCGGTCTACGGCATCGGCCGCAAACCGGAGTATTACAAGTGGACGACGCCCATGGAGTTCTGCCTGTTCCGCGCGCCGATCCCGTGGACCGCCGGGGGGACGCCAAAGACCTTCTCTACCGACTGGTCGGTGGCCGCGCCCACCTACGCCCGCGCCATGGTGCTGACCACCGACACGCTATTCCTCGCCGGCCCGCGCGACGTGCTGGACGAGGAGGCCTACTGCGTCAACCTCGCCGACCCCGTATTGCAGGCTCAGGCGCTCGAACAGGAAGCCGCGCTCAACGGGCAGACCGGCGCGCTGTTGACGGTCGTGCGGACCGCCGACGGCGCCACGCGCGGGCAGATCCCCCTGGATTATCCCACCGTCTGGGACGGCATGGCCGCCGCTTACGGATGCCTCTTCGTTTCGACCATGGACGGCCAAGTCATGCGCATCCAGTCGAACCCCAGCAGCCGCGTGGATTCGTGGAGGCTGTACTAAGGGACCCTCGGAAAACCTGAGAACGGCGCTCTCGCCCTGGTCCGACGTTTGTGCCCCATGCAGGAGTCCGCCCTTCGGGGGTTGCAGCGTCGCCGGGGCATAGGAGATGCTGTGTCGCGTCCCGGCGCCGGGAGCAATGTTGTGCCTATTGTTTGGGCCGAGAAGACTCGTCGTCGGTCGACCATCGTTGGACCTGTCGATCTCACGCAAGGTGTTCTGCCATGAAGAGAGTCTGCGCCCAGTCCTGTATGCTTGCGGCTCTCCTGCTCATCGCTTGTCCACGCGGCGTCTCCGCGCTGACGACCACTTTCCTTCCCGTCGACGACACGTATGTCTGCGACGACCAGGCCGATGTCAACTTTTCTGACCAGGATAAGTTATACACGAAGACCCCGGGCGGCTCGGGGCCTACGTATATCTCCTATCTGAAGTTCAACGTCCACGTTTCGGGAACCATCAACAGCGCCCAGTTGCGGCTCTATAACGATAACAACCCCACCCAGATCAACGTGTGCAAGGTCCTGGACAACTCGTGGGTCGCGTCGGCGGTGACGTGGAACGCGCGCCCCACGCCCGGCGCCCTCCTCGCGACAAAGACCGGCAATGAATTGGAATACTGGGACATCGATGTCAGCTCGTGGGTGAACGCCAATGAAGTCTATTCGTTCGCGCTCACCGACGGCGCCGTCCGCTGCCGCTTTGGCTCCTCGCGGTCGGTTAACCCGCCCCAGCTGACGGTGGACTTCACGCCTCCCGCGCCCGCGACGACAACCAATCCGGCGAACCAGGATTTCCAGGGCGGCGCGGGTCAGACCCCTTATACGCTGTCCACCTTCGGCGACGCGCCGGGGCCGGCCGTGCAAGGCGGCGCGCTCCTGGCGGCGTCCGGGTCCAATCAACAGAACGTGATCGCGTTCAATCAGACCACCTCCGGCCTCGTCCGCCACGTCACCGCCGAATGGGATTTCAGCGTCAATCCTTCCGCCGACGGCCTGGGCTTCGCGCTCCTGAACACATCAACATACGGAACGAGCGGCGCCGGCCCGGAACTTGACTACTGGGACAAGCCCAACATGCCGGGGACCTTCGGCATCGGCATCGACACGTTTTATTGGCACATGAGCCGTTCGACCCGCTTCGCCAGCCATGAGGTTTCGTTGCATTGGGACGGCGCGTTCCGGGAGAATAATTTATCCCCGGTCGATTTCACCACCCCCGGAACTTATCATGCGAAGGCGGAGGTCAATTATCTATCCGATGGCGCCAATGTATCCGTCTGGATCGCCGGCGCGCCGGTATATGAAGACTATTATGTCGCCGGAATGACACCGTATGATTGCCGCCCCGCGCTTGGCGCGCAGACTTCGGCGACCTCGGGAACCGTCACATTGGATAATGTCCACGTCTCCTTTGACCGTCCGATGGAATATCCCGCCCCGCCGCTCACGGTTCACACATTCAATAAAGAGCCGGTGACCCGAACCAACCGCAAGCCCCAGCGCGCGTTCGCCTTTCCCAGCGACGGCAAGACGTATAGCCACATCATTCTGCGCCTATCGCTCGATCCGCCGGCCGGCGGCTATGACCATTGGGACCGGAAGGCGTCGGTATATGTGTGGAACGACGCCGGCGACCGCATCGAGATCGCGCGCTATGTGACCCCCTACGGCAGGCTCTTTCCCAGTTGGATGTGGTGGATTGATGTCACCGACTATCAATCCATCCTGCGTGGATCGCGGCAGGTCGGCCTGTTTATTGATACGTGGGTCCCGCAGGGCGATCCCAGCCCGGACGGCTATGGGTGGTTGGTGACGACGGATTTCGACTTCTATGAGGGAAGGCCCGACTACATCGCAACGAGCGTGGAGAACCTCTGGGTCGGAGATCCGGAATACGGCAACCCCGCGGTCCCCATCTCCGCCTTCTTCACGCCCAAGAACGTGACCATCCCCGCCGGCGCGCAGAGAACCAAACTGCGCTTCATGGTCACCGGCCATGGGTGGGACAACGCCGACAACGCCTGCGAGTTTCTCGACAAGGGGCGCACCGTGCGGGCCAACGGCGCCGCCACCTACAATGAACTATGGACCCCCGACAATTTCCTCACTCCGGCGCAGCCGCAGACCGGCACCTGGATCTTCTCGCGCGCCGGCTGGGGACCCGGCGCCGTCTGCGCGCCCTGGGACCTCGACGTGACCAGCCACGTCGCCGCCGGCCAGCCAGCGACCATCGAATACGAGCCCGACCCCTTCACCCGCACGGATTTCACCGGCGACAAGGCGACCTATTGGGTCGAGTCGCAGATCATCAATTACCAGCGCCCCCCCGGGGCGTCGGCGACGACGTGGACGAGGTACTGACGCCGCAGGCATCGGCGATTGCCGATTTTCGATTGGCGATTGAACCGCGTCGGCCTCAGAGAAGGCGGTTCCTGGGCGTGCGGTCTCGACTCGACTTGTCAATGATCATCTGTATTTCTTTCAGCGACAGTACACCATTCTTCTTGCGATGAATCATCCTATGACAGTTTGAGCACAGAACTGCCATCTCTGTTCTGGGATCTACCGTCGTTGTCTTCAGCAAACTGCTTACTGGGCGCAAATGATGAACTTCGATATACCCAGCGCCATGTCTTCCATAGACTCTTTCGAAATCAAACCCACAAACGGTACATTTGGTGCCATGGCATTGAATCGCAGCTGCTCGCAACTTAGGGTTGCGCTCGAAGTAATTGGTGAAACGTTGCCTCCTATTGCCTTCCTGAAAGAGTGCCTCTTCGGCACGTAGTGAATCAATGTCTTGAGCAACGATTCTTTCGACAGCCTCCTGATCGCGTAAGAGGATGGCATCCTCTAGTTTCTGTAGCCTCTCGCCCGACAATTGCAGAACAGTCGTAAGCTCTGCACCCAACGAAACTGGTACCCGCGCGAAATCAGGTTCCCAGTCCACTTTAACATAGTGCTCCCACTCCGAGGCAGCGCCTTTGAGGACGTCTGGGTTATGCCGGTATCTCTTCGTTACCCTACCACGTCCGACGACCCACGGACCTTCCTTCACGTAGATCACATCGCCCACCTTCATCCGGTAGGCCACGTTCCTCAAGCTCGCACGGCCACTGGTGTTCTTAGGATCTTTCCTGCGCCAGATTGCATTGTATTCATCTTCGGTCAACCTGGAACAGTCTCCAACGATCGGATCTCCCCGATCTGTGTAATACCCGATTGCCGCGATGCCTCGCTTCCGACAATCCGGCCACATTTCATCGCCTCGAGAACCGACGCGGAAAGCCATTCGCCAGTAGGTCATAGTGAGATTCCTCGCTCGCCGGAACTGCCAGATCCATTGTGGCTAACAAGAACCACAGCCTCCCCCGACTAAAGCAGAGACACCCTGTTGCGAGTCAGGCACTTCCTTATAGTGCCAAACGACGCTCGTCACTCCAGAAGAAGCGGCTCGATGGGAGTCTCGCCCTCCGACGCGTTCGCATTCACATTCTTGCCTGGCTTAGAACCCCTCATCTTCCTCAGCGGCTCGTATCTCCTGCGCCGCCAGGTCCTTCCATACGGCAAGGGCCTCGGGGGAAGCGCCGGCGGCGCGCAGCCGGTCGGCAACGAGGGTGGGGGCGGTCTTGAGCGCGGGGAAGGTTAGCAAGAGCATCGCGATGTCGCGCCAGTCTGTGCCGGACTTGGGCTGGCCCCGGCGTTGGTGGTAGGCGATCACCTTGGCGGCGATCAGGTCCTCTGGGGCCATCACCAGGATTCCCGCAATTCGCTTGGCGCGGGGCAGCGTCGCGACAGGGCGGATGTCGACGAGGCGCCGATTGCCGGCTTTCCGCGCCTGGAACAGGCGGATTCCCTGGCCCGCGCCGACTTGCCGTTCGCGCACGGCGATGTGAAAGCGCTGACGCAGGTAGTCTCGCAGTTCCTGCGCTATGGCGTCGGGGCGAGTCGTAACTAGATCGATATACTGCGTCATCCGAGCCTCGTTCACATAGGCGTTCACCGCCTGGGCGCCGAACACCACCACGTCGTCGCGCTTCTGCAGGAACTCCAGCACCGCGCTTTGCAGCGTGGCCAGCGGCAGGGTTTCACGCATCGCGAACTCCTGGAATGTCAGAACGCCGGCATCGAACATCGCCGATCTCCCTTAACCATTATACCAGAAGAATTATCCGCGCCAGGCTGCATTCACTCAAGGACTTTCGACAATCCTTCGACCAATCGTCCTGCCTCAGATCGTCCTGCCTGTTGTCGCGCAGGCCTACGGAACAGATTCGAGGCAAGACGATTATCGGGCAGGACGATTGACGGCCATTGGAGGCTTCGCGTTGCGGCGCCGGCGAGGACGCCCGCGCTCCCGGAAACCGCCTTGCATGGAGAGGCCGCATCGCGAGACGCGCGCGATTTCTTGTTCGACAAAACGCCGGAGACGCCCTATGCTTTTGGCCGGTGATCTTGAAGGCGACTTCGCCGTTTCACGTTAATCTGTTTGAACGCTGCCGTCCCGTTGTCCCGCGAGTTCTTGGATTCGCGCAATCCTGCAAGGGAAAAGGCACTCTCATGGGCACGCGCTTTCCGGCTGTCTCCTTGGCGCCTCGAATTCTTCCTTCGGGCCTTCGTCTGATCTCGCTGCTCGCGCTTGTGTCGGCTTCGACCGGCCGGCCCTCTGGCGGCGACGGGGCCTTGCCGAACGCCGGCTGGTGGGGCGCGGCTCAACAGAACATCCGCCAAATGGAATACGAGGCGACGTGGCAGGAGCGCTCGGTCATTCCGGGCGGACAAGCCGCCTGGCACATGGCTAATCGGGCGCAGAACCTGCGCGCGTATCTCGAGCCGGATGGCGTGCGCGTTGTGCGGCGCGAGGAGGCCGAGCCTTCGTGGGTTTGGCGTTTCAGCCCCCGCCGCTTCGGCCGTGCCGGGGCCATGCGCGCCCTGTCTCCCCCCTCGCTGGCCGCCGAGAAGAACCGCGTGGAGTATCGCCGCAATGAATTGATCGAGCGCTATGAGAACGGCGAAAGCGGCATCAAATATGAGGCGGTTTTGGCGCAGCGCCCCGCGGGCGACGGCCTGCTGGCGCTCGAGGCGCGAATCGCCGGGGAGTTGGCCGCGCGACCGTCGGCGAACGCGCGTTCCATCGACTTACTCTTCCACGAGTCCCTGGCGCTTCAGTTCGGGGACCTTTCCGCGGTAGATGCCGCCGGGCGCTCGCTCCCCGCGCAAGTGCGTCTAGAGGGCGAAAGCCTCGCCATGGAAATCGACGACGCCGGTGCGGCGTATCCCCTCGTGATTCACGCCGCCATCGCCGGCGCGCCGGCCGGTTCGGTTCAGCGGAATGGATTGTCCACAATCCCTTGGATTGCCATGGGCGATCAGGAGACGGCGGCCTTCGGCTTCTCCGTGGCCACCGCCGGCGACGTCAACGGCGACGGGTTCAGCGATGTCGTCGTTGGCGCCCCCCTCTTTGACGGTGGCGAGACCGACGAAGGCGCGGCGTTTGTCTTTCTCGGCGGCGCCGCCGGCCCAAACACCACACCCGACTGGCGAGCGGAAAGCAACCAGGCCGATGCCCGACTGGGCTGGTCGGTGGCTACGGCAGGCGATGTCAATCGCGACGGATATGGCGACGTCCTCGTAGGCGCGCCGGAATATGACTCCAGCGCGGAGGATAAGGGCGCTGTCTTCCTGTGGCTGGGTTCGGCCGCAGGACTCGGCGCCAGCGGCGATCCAACCAACGCTGACTGGACGGCCCGCGGCGGGCAACCAGGGTCGTGCCTCGGCTTTTCCGTGGCCCCGGCCGGCGATGTCAATGGCGACGGCCATGCCGACATCATCTTGGGCGACTACCAGTATGAGGACCCCGAGCATGGGATGGGGCGCGTGTTGGTTTTCCATGGCTCCTATGCCGGCCCGAGCTCGGCTCCCGACTGGGTCGCCTATAGCGAGTCGACCACCCTTGCCACAGGGTTTGGCTTCAGCGTGGCGACGGCGGGCGATGTCAACGGCGACGGCTATGCCGACATTCTCGTCGGCGCGCCCGGGTATTTTCTCACGGGCCGCGCGTTCGTTTGGTTCGGCTCGATCTCGGGCCTGGGCGAAACGGGCGCGCCTGGCAACGCCGACTGGGAAGCCATCTGCTCGCAAGCGGAAGCATGGTTCGGCGTGACGGTCGCCACGGCGGGCGATGTCAATGGCGACGGCTACGCCGAGGTCCTGGTCGGCGCCAACATGTACGACAACGGCGAAGCCGAGGAGGGGGCCGCGTTTCTGTGGCAAGGCTCGGCCGATGGCCTCGGACCGGACGGCACGCCGGCCAATGCCGACTGGCACGCCGAAAGCAATCGCGCCGACGTGCAGTTCGGCATTTCTGTCGCCACCGCGGGCGACGTCAACGGGGATGGATATGCCGACGTCGCCATCGGCGCGCACTACTGGAACAACGGCCAGCCGCAGGAAGGCGCAACCTTTGTCTGGCATGGCTCGGCGGACGGGTTGGGCGCCGCCGGAACGCCCGAGAACGCCGATTGGGCCATGGAAAGCAATTGGCTGGCTGCGCGCTTCGGCGTTTCCGTCGGATCAGCCGGGGATGTCAATGGCGACGGTTACGGCGACTTGATCGTGGGCGCCTGCACGTACACTTATCACTATACGGCCGAAGGCGGGGCGGCGATTTTCCTCGGGGGGCCGGGAAGCCTCAATCCCGTGGCGGGCTGGGGCGTCGCCGGCGGGCAGGAAAACGCCATGATGGGGGCGGCGGTGGCTTCGGCCGGCGATGTCAACGGCGACGGCTGCGCCGATGTCGTCGTCGGCGCGCCCGGATTTGACGGCGGAACGCCGGATCAGGGACGCGCCTACGTCTATTACGGCAACGCCAACGGGCTGCTCGCCACGCCGGTCACGCTGAGCGGCGATCCCCAGGAGGGCGCCCAATTCGGCTTCGCGGTCGCGTCGGCCGGCGACGTCAATGGCGACGGCTATGACGATGTCGTCATCGGCCAGTATCTCTATGACTTCATGACCTATGGCGATGTGGGGCGCGTTTTCGTCTACTATGGTTCGGCGGCGGGCATCGAGACGGCCAGTTACTGGAGCGCGGTGGGTCCCGCCACGGGCGGGCAGTTCGGCTTCGCCGTGGCCTCCGCCGGCGATGTCGATGGCGACGGCTACGCCGACATCCTTATCGGCGGGCCCGGGTATGAAAACGGCGAGGCCGCGGAGGGCGGCGCCTGGGTCTACTGCGGAGGGCCCGAGGGCGTGAAACCGGGCTCCCGTTGGGACGCCGAGAGCAACAAAGACAACGCCATGTTCGGCGTTTCCGTCGGCGGCGCGGGCGACGTCAATGGCGACGGGTTCTCCGACATCATTGTCGGCGCGCTGAACAACGCGAACGGCGAGACGGGTGAAGGCCGGGCGTATGTGTACCACGGGTCTGTCGACGGCCCGAGCCTCGCCGAGGACTGGCGGGCCGAAAGCAACCAGATCGGCGCGCAATTGGGCCGGTCTGTCGGCGGCGCGGGCGACGTCAACGGCGACGGCTATTCCGATGTGATCGTCGGCGCGTGGACGTACAACGGCGGCGGAACGGACGATGGCGCGGCGTTTGTCTGGCACGGCTCGGCGACCGGGTTGGGCGCCAATGGCACGCCCGCCAACGCCGACTGGCACATCGAGGGCGGCCAGGACAGCGCGGAACTGGGCATTGCCGTCGGCGGCGCGGGCGACGTCAACGGCGACGGTTTTGCCGACGTGTTCGCCGGCGCGTGGCGATATACCGACGACCAGACGCAGGAGGGACGGATCTATGTTCACCACGGCTCGGCGGCAGGCCTGAGCCCGGTCGCCGACTGGCATGGCGACGGCAATCAGGCCAACGCGGGCCTCGGCTATTCCGCCGCATCGGCCGGCGATGTCAACGGCGACGGCTATGCCGATCTGGTCGGCGGCGCGCCGGGGGCCAATCTCGGTCACGCCGGAGAAGGCGCGGCGATCCTGTCGTACGGCAACGGCGGGCGTGGACTCGCATTGCGGCTTCGGCAGATGCGGTGCGATCAATCGGCGCCAATCGGGCGCCTGGGCCATGCCGAGGCCGATTGGTTCGATCTCGCGATTCGCGGGCGCACCCCCTTTGGCCGCGGATGGGTCAAACTGGAATGGGAGGTCAAGCCGCTCGGAACACCCTTCGATGGCGCGCCGACGGGCCGCGACCTGGTGTGGTCCGACACCGGAACGCACGGCGGGCCCATGGACGCGGCGGTCGGCCCCCTGGCGACCGACACACCGCATCATTGGCGCGCGCGCCTGGTCTATGACGCCGCCGTCTTCCCGTTCCAACAGCGCAGCCGCTGGCTGACCGCGCCGTGGAACGGATGGCAGGAGCAGGACCTCCGCACCGGCCTGGGCCGGCTGGGTCCATCTCTGACCGGGGTGACGGATCCAGGCGCGGGCGATGCCCGCCTGGCTTGGCATCACGACGGGCCTTGGCCCTATCAGTTCCTTGGCTTCGCCTGGGATATTTATTTCGGGGAATGGGTCATCAACGGCGCGACCAGCGATCTGTGGTTCCCCTTCGAGGCCGCCACGCGTCTGGGCGACATGACGCTTGGCTTTTCCGGCGGCTACCACGCCTGGATCTCCAGCCAGTACTCTTATATCTGGCTCGCGTGCAACAATCCCTGGACCGGCATCATCTATAGCGGGACGCCGCACACCCCCGTCGACGTTTCGGTGGAGAGCCGCGGCGGACTGAACGTGCGCCTGCATTGGCGGCCGGAGATCTATGGAACCTGGCACAATCAGATCATCGTCTACAAGGTCGATGATGCGGACCCCGAGAAGGGCGACTTCGTCGAAGTCGTCGGCCCCGCGGGAAACGCGCTGTGGCATTTCATCGACTATGGCGCGCTGGCCTATCCGCCGGGATCGGCGAACTTCCTCGAAGGCTGGGCGGACTTCACGCTGCCCGGCCCCGGCAGCTATTGGTTCCTGATTCGCGGCGCCAGCTGGTTGCCCCCATTCGACCCGCCGGCGACCGGCGACTACGGAATGGCGCTCATTGCCGTGGGAGGGTGAGGAGCGAGGGCGCCGCGACAGCCTATAGGACTTATGGGACCTATGGGACTTATAGAACACGTTCTTCTTCAGGACCGGCCCCGCGCACGGGCTTGGACGCGCGCGTGATAGAGCCGCTCGGCGAAGCCGCCTTCATTGAGAAATTGTTGGTCGAGTTGACGCAATCGCCGGTCGAGCAGTTGTTTTGCCCCCGGCGCCGCCTACTCATTCATCTGCGCCAGCGGATCGCCCTTGAGCAGCGGGACCGGGTGCGGGCGGACGACAACGCCGCCTTGCTCGTAGGACTCCATCGCCGCCCAGGTGTATTCCAACGCCGCCAATGCGTCGAGGCCAGAGGCGCGCAGGCGATCCTTGGGGACCTGGTTCGCCACGTCCTCGAGAAACGCGTGCAGCCGCCAGGGGAAGGTCAGGTTGAACTGCTTGAAGCCGGATTCGGTGACCGTGGCCGGTCCTGCCGCGCCCAGTTCGAGGTTCTCCGGCCGCGCCGCGCCTCCTTTGCCCGGGGCCGGCCAGTAGGTCACCTTCTCCACGCAGTTCTCGACGCAGAAGGTGCCCTTGGTCCCGCCGACCTCGACGCTCCACCATCCGCCCAGGCCCATGGTCACGTCGCCGCGCTGGCTGAACAGATAGCCGATGCAGCCGTTGGCGAACTTCACGTGGATGCTGTTGACGGAGACCATCACGTCGTTCGTCCGCCGGCGAAAGTGCGGCCGCTCGAAGAACGCCTGCACGTGGGTCACGTCGCCGCAGAAGTGGCGCATGATGCTGAACGGGTGCGACAGGAAGGCCTTGGTGTGGAAGTAGGGAAAGCCCTCGCTCTTGGAGCCTTTCCCGCGTTTGTAGGTCTCTTCGCCGCCCGCGAATCCCATGCGATGCAGGCAATAAACCATCTCGCCGATCTGGCCGTCGCGAATGTATTGCTGCGCGCGTTCGCACGGCGGAGTGAAGTAGTGGTTCAGATTGCAGCCGAAGTAGACGCCCTTCTCCCGCGCCTTGGCGACCATTTGCCGCGCCTCGTGGACGTCGTTGGAGATCGGCTTCTCCACGAGCACGTTCCTGCCGCGGTCGAGCGCCTCCATCACCGGCTCGAAGTGCCAGCTGCCGTTCTCGTTGCCGCCGGTGGTCACGTCGACGATGTCGAGTTCCTCCGCGTCCAGCATGTCCTTCAGGCGATAGTAGGCCTTGACGCCGTGCTTCTTCGCCGCCTGGTCCGCGCGCTCCTTCACCACGTCGCACACGGCGACGATCTGGGCCAGTTCGTCCTTCGAGTGGCATTCCAAATGCCGCTGCCCAATGCCGCGAATGCCGACCACGCCGATCTTGAGAGCCATGGTTTCTGTTCCTCCATTGCGTTGCGAGTCGAGACCCTCCAAAGAGACGCTCGTGAAAGCCGCTTCATGATGGAAGAATCGCGCGCCACTGTGAAGCGCTTTTCCACGTCACCCTTGTTGACGTTGTTCCGCGACGATTCCATGATTCGCGCTCACATTGTTTCCGGAGGGGCCGATGAGAGTCCGACCGCTCTTCGCCATGGCGCTGTCGCTTGCGGCTTGCGCGTCCCATGCCGCGGAAACGCGGGTCTCGCTCGCCGTCGATCCGGCCAACGTCGTCGGCCGCATTGACGAGAAGATCTACGGGCACTTCCTCGAACACATCTATCACTCGGTCAACGGCGGGCTGTGGGGCGAGATGGTCTGGCAGCGCTCGTTCGAGGAGGGCGCGGGCGGCAATTGGTCGCTCCAGGGCGACACGGTGGCGCAGAAGAGTTTGGCCGATAATGTCCGCCTGATGTTCGGCGACCCGAGCTGGAAGGACTATGAATTCACGCTCGAAGCCCGAAAGACCGGCGGCGCCGAAGGGTTTCTGATCCTCTTCCGCGCCACGTCGCGGGACGACTTCTACTGGTACAATTTCGGCGGATGGGGAAACAAAAAGCACGCGCTGGAGCGCGGCGCAAAGGGCGATGGGCGATGGCGCCCCATCGAACCCGGCCGTCCCGGCGCGATTGAGACGGACAGGTGGTATCGCATCCGCGTGCGGTGCGAAGGGCCGCGCCTCCAGGTGTTTCTCGACGACGAGCAACTGCTCGATTTCACTGACACGAAGACACCGCATCTGGCCGGCCGCGTGGGCATCGGCGCGTGGCGCACCGCGGCGCAATTCCGCAATCTGAAAGTGACGTCGCTCGACGGCAAGACGCTGTTCGATGGCTTGCCGCCGGATCTCTCGAGCGAGGGAGTGGCCAAGGGTTGGACGCCGTACGGCGAAGGGCGTTTTGAGTGGCCAAATGAGAATCCGCTGAACGGCGAATGCTGCCAGGCGATCTCCCCAGCCGCCGACCAGGAAGCTGGAATCGCGCAGACGCCGTTCTGCATTGAGAAGGGCGAGACCTATCGCGGTTCGGTGTGGGCGCGGGGCGAGGCCGCCGAAGGCCTCGTCGTTCGGCTGCGCGATGGCGACAAGAGCCTCGCCGAGGCGTCGCTGGGAAAACCAGACACGGAATGGAAGGAGTTCGCGTTTGGACTGAAGCCCGCCGACGCCGCGCCAAACGCCACGCTGGAGATCGGCGCGAACGGCGCGGGCAAGGTGTGGATCGACCAGGCGAGCCTGATGTCGGATGCGGCGCTCGCGACGGGCGGCTATCGTCCGGACCTCCTGCGGGCGGTGGCCGATTTGCGGCCGCCGATCATCCGCTGGCCCGGGGGCAGTTTCGCCAAGTGGTATCTATGGAAAGACGGCATCGGCCCGCAATCGAAACGCGTGAAGTATCCTCGCGTAATCTGGGACGATCAGGACTGCAATTCCTACGGCACGGACGAGTTCATCGCCATGTGCCGCCGCATCCACAGCGAGCCGTTGCTGGTCATCAACATCGGCTCGAACCAGCCGCCGGAGAAGCGGCCGGAGATGATCCGCTACGCGCAGGAGTGGGCCGAATACTGCAACGGCCCGGCCACGTCGACCTGGGGCAGGGCACGCGCCGCGAACGGCCATTCCGAGCCATACCATGTGAAGTATTGGGAAATCGACAACGAAACCTGGGGCATGAAAGCCGAGCCTTACGCCCAGGCGGTGCGCGAGTTTGTCCCCGCGCTCAAGGAAATCGACCCGTCGATCCGGATCGCGGCGTGCGGCAGCGGTGGGTTCAACCTGGAGTGGAACCGCGTCCTCATCGAGAGGTGCGCCGACCTCGTCGATTATCTCAGCATTCATTATTACGAGAAGCCCGACAACTTCGCCGATGGGCCGCGGAAGTATGAGGAGTTCTTCCGGCAAACGGGGCAACTGATCGCCGCGTCCGCCAACCCCAAGATGAAGTTGTTCGTCTCGGAATGGAACGCGCAGTGCACCAACTGGCGGACGGGCCTGTACGCCGCGGGGCTGCTCAACGCGTTCGAGCGCAGCGACGCCGTGGAGATCGCCAGCCCGGCGCTCTTCTTGCGCCACGTCTCCGCGGCCAAGTGGGACAACGCGTTCATCAACTTCGACCACCGGACTTGGTTCCCCGCGCCGAACTACGTGGCGATGAAACTATGGCGCGACCATTACGCGCCGCGGCGATTGGGGATCGAAGGCGATTGCGGCCCGCTCAACGCCGCGGCTTCCGTGTCGGAGGATGGCAAGACGGTGTATTTCAAAACGGTGAATCCGCAGGCTGAGGCGGTCGAGGTGGAATTGACGATCGCCGCGGGGTTCGAAGCGGACAAGGCGGAATTCCAGTTGGTGAATCCCGGCGATCTCGCGGCGCGCAACACGTTGGACGAGCCCCATAAGATCCAGCCCAAGCCGGCGGCGGCGAAGATCGAAGGCCACCGCGTCCGTTTTTCGATGCCGCCGCTTTCCGCGGGTGTGGTGACGATCTCAGGCCAGTGACAGAAGGAAGGACGGAATAGACATATCGGCGGCGCAGGTGGACTCAGGCAGGAAGAGCCGGGCCGGGCTTTTGCCAAGACCGCCATTGACGATTGCCGCATTGGGTAGTACGCTTTTGGCAGATTGGCAATGCGGAAGCGCTCCGATGTCCCCATGTCGCTGGCGGATGCCTGTCTCGTCCGGCTGAGCGAATTGCGGGAGGATAGCCGCGTCATGACTTGCGATCGGGCCTTCCGGCTCTATCGCCGGCGCGGCCGTCAGGCCATCCCGCTGCTCATGCCCGCGGACCTTTGAGCGATTTCGAGATTTGGGAGTCCGGTCGACTGTCCCCGAAATTATGGCGGAAGAGATCCATGGCCCGACTGGAAGATTTGATCAAGGACATAGCTGACCCTCGTCTGCGTGCACAGATTGCAGGCGAAGTAGCCAAACTCAAGGCCAAGAAGAAGTTCGGGCTGGTCTTCGAGGAGCATTTGCCTGAAGTGATGGAACTGCCGGGGCTGGCTGTCAAGCCCGGCGCGCGCGTGGTCAAGCGGGGTGATAAAGCTGCGGGCTTCTTTCTTGTCAAAGCGGCAGTGAATGGGAAGAAGGTGAGAGTCGTTTCCGAGCGAGGCGGACCGGCGGAAATCGCGGCCAAGGATGACTTGGTCGTGGTGAAGCGGTTCGGCGAGCCGATGTACCCAGCCTTGATCCCGGTGGATCGGGTGACGCGCGCGCCCGGCAAGCCCTATCACACGCTCATCAATGCGGACAACTTCCATGCGCTGCAAGTCCTCCTATACTGCTACCAGCGGGAAGTCGACGTAATCTACATCGACCCGCCGTACAACAGCGGGGCGCGGGATTGGAAGTACAACAATAATTACGTGGATAGGACCGACCAGTACCGCCATAGCAAGTGGCTGTCGATGATGCAACGACGCCTTGAGTTGGCGAAGCGGCTCCTCAAGCCAGACGGCGTGCTAATCGTCACCATAGACGAGAATGAAATCGGGCACCTTTCGGTGCTATTGGAGACCATTTTCCCGGAGTACCTCCGACACATGGTCGCCACCGTCATCAACCCCAAAGGCACTGGCAAGCTCAACTTCGCGAGGGTCGATGAGTACATCTTTTTCTGTGTGCCGAACAACGGGGCAAGCCTGATTAAGGGCATTCCCACCTCGGCTGGAATTACCGGGGCACCGGGCGAGGGAGCACTCTTCTATCCGTCTTCGGCACCGCAGCCCCTCCTCGAAGTCATGAGCGCAGAGGAGGATGATAGCGACGATGCAGAGGAGGACGATGGGCCCGAAACGGATGACACCGACGTTGCTGATATTACGGATGAAGAGCTCCCCTTCCCACCAGAGGAGATCGGGGATTGGGAGCTGCGGCACGCCCGACGCCGTGGAAGCGAGTCGAGCTACCGCCACCAGAGGAAGAATCAGTTTTATCCAATTTACATCGACGTAGGTGAGAGGCGGGTTGTTCGTACCGGAACGGCATTGCCGCTGGAAGGGAAACCAAACTTCGCCAAGGTTGGTGGCTTGCTGCCCATTTGGCCCATCGACAAGGACGGCAACGAGCGCTGTTGGCGGTTCATCCCTCCCAAGATGCAGACTCTGATCGACGCCAAGCGTGTCAGGCTTGGCCAGTATAACCCCACCTATGACAGTTGGACCCTCAACATCTGGGAGAGAAGACCCGAGTCGAAGAAGCTTAAGACAGTCTGGTGGAAGAAAGCGCACGATGCCGGAACGCATGGCACAACGCTCTTGCACAACATTCTCGGGCGGCGCGCCACATTTCCGTTCCCAAAGTCGATATACGCTGTCGCTGACGCGCTGGCAGCCGTGGTGCGGACACGTCCCAACGCTCTGATCGTGGACTTTTTCGCGGGGTCGGGGACAACGTTGCACTCCACTTGCATGCTCAACGCAGTGTATGGTGGGTTCCGCCGGTGCGTCCTTGTGACGAACAACGAAGTGGCTGCAAACCTCGCGGTAAGGCTGAAGAAGGAGGGAACCGAGCCGGGGAGCGCGGAGTACGAGAAGCAGGGAATCTGTGCGGCGGTCACTTGGCCGCGGGTTGAGGCCATCCTATTGGGTCGGCGTCGCGACAAGACCAGACTACCCGGGCAGTACTTAGATGGCCGCGCTATGTCTCTCGGCTTCGAGGAGAACGCGCAATACCTGAAACTTGACTTCCTTGACCCGGGCGAAGTCAAACGCGGTGAAAGTTACGAAGCAATCCTGCCGATCCTCTGGATGATGGCCGGAGCATCCGGTGACTTCCAACTCTCCAAGGGCTCGGGCAAGCACCACTTCCCCAAGGGGTGCCCCTTTTGCGTCCTCCTGCGGGAAGACCACTTCAAGGAGTTCGCGGCCAAGTTGGCGGAACGGCCCGATATTACGCACGTCTTTCTCGTTACCGACTCGGTCGAGGCATTTCACGAGATGGGCAGCCGTATCGGCAAAGACAAGCGATGCGTACAGTTGTATAAGTCGTATCTGGACAACTTCAAGATCAACCTGGAGCCGAAACGTGCGGATTGAGCCCAAAGACTTTCAGGATAACACAGTTCTCCGACTCACGGAAGAGATCGAGTCGGCGCGCCGCGAAATTGAGCGGGGGCGGCCGCAGGCGGTTGTGCTGTCCTCACCCACCGGCTCGGGCTAGACCGTGATCATGACGCTCCTCATGGAGCGGCTCTGGGCGGGGCATGAATCGATCGCGGCGGACCCCGACGCAATCTTCTTGTGGATGTCAGACTCGCCGGAGCTGAACATCCAGAGCAAGGAGAAGATAGAGGCAGCGTCGGATGTGTTCCCGCAGTCACGGCTGGTCATCATCGACACCGACTTTGACCGAGAGCGACTCTCTCCAGGGCACGTTTACTTTCTGAACACCCAGAAGCTCGGTGTATCAAGCCTGTTAACCAAGCAGGGGGATGGACGGACTTGGACGATCTGGCAGATTATTGAGAACACGGCCAAAGCAAGCCCGACGCATTTCAACTTGATTGTGGACGAGGCGCACCGGGGAATGGGAGTCACCGCCAAGGCAGAGAGCAACGCCCGCACGCTTATCCAGCGGTTCATCAAGGGAGCGCCGGAGGTGCACCTTTCGCCGGTTCCGCTGGTGATCGGCATGAGCGCCACGCCGGAGCGTTTCCACAGAGTTCTTGAAGGCGCCCAGCGGACCACGCGGCACGTCGACGTCAAGGCGGAGGAAGTGCGGGAATCCGGGTTGATCAAGGACCGCATCATCCTGGACATTGCGGAGGACGATCAACCAGCGGACTGGACCCTTCTGCGCGACGCGGGCGAGCGGGCTATCCAATACGACAAGCAATGGAAGCGATACTGCAAGGCCCAGGGTATCGCCCCGGCAGTGGAGCCGGTATTGGTGGTTCAGGTGGAGGACGGCACCAAGGCGACGCTGACGCGAACTGATTTGCACAAAGCCGTCGATGTGCTAGAGAGAGTGTACGGTCACTTCGCCGACGGCGAGTTAGCCCACTGCTTTCAGGAAGAAGGCGACATCACGGCGGGCGGATACGCCATCCGCAAGATCGACGCCTCCAAAATCCAAAGTGACAGGGCGCTGCGGGTGGTCTTTTTCAAGATGGCACTCACCACGGGCTGGGACTGTCCACGAGCCGAGGTGATGATGTCATTCCGGCGAGCGGCTGACCATACACTCATCGCGCAGCTGGTCGGGCGGATGGTGCGCACGCCGCTGGCCCGCCGCGTCGAGGACGATGAGTTTCTCGGGAGCGTGGCCCTGTTCCTGCCGCACTACGACGAGGACGGTCTAAAGGCGATTGTCGAGAAGTTGGAAGACCCCGACACCGGCTCGCCTGTCAAGGTAGAGCGCAAGGCCGACCTTGCGCTCTACGGGCGGGCGTCGAACAAGGCGGACTTGTTCGAAGCGCTGGCGAAGACGCCGACATACGTGCTGGATAACACCCGGCGACAGGCCAATACCCGCAGGCTCCTTTCGCTGGCGCGGAAGCTGACGATGGATGGGGTCGATGCGGAGGCGTGGCCGGAGGCCAAGACGCTGGTGGTGGAAACGCTCAACGCCGAGGCGGCGCGGCTCCGCAAGAACCCCGAGTTCGCGGCCAGGGTGAGCGGCAAGGCCACGATCAGCATCAGAGAGTTCAGGGTCGAGTTCGGGGAGCTTCGGGAGCTGAAAGAATCGCGGACCATCGCGGTCGAGGTGACGCCGGAGAACATCGACGATCTATTTTCGGAGTGTGAAACCACCTTCGGGGAGGGTCTCAAGGACGAGTATTGGCGGCGCACCCACGACCATACGAACCCAGATGCGGCGAAACTTGAATTGTTCTGCGTCTCGAAAGACCCCGAGGCGGTGCGGGCTGTCCAGGATGCGTGTGGGAAGCGAATCCACGAACTATTTGAACGGCACCGCGACAAGATTGACGAAATGCCGTCCAGCCGCCGCGAGCAATACGCGCGGATCGGCAGGCAGGGGGCCGAGCCGAGAGCCGAGATGATTCACGCGCCCGAGTTGATCGAGATACGCAAGGAAAGCCCGTTCTGGGATGGCCACCTATTTGTTGACGACGCGGGCAAGTTCGGGTGGAAGGCCAACCAGTGGGAAGAAGCGGTATTGCGGGAAGAGATGCAGGGGAAGACCTTCGCAGGCTGGCTCCGCAACATTCCGAAGCGAGCTTGGGCGGTCTCTGTGCCATACGGGCAGGGCACGCTCA
>JAPLSS010000052.1 GCA_026398515.1 Candidatus Sumerlaeota bacterium
GCAGCGCGACCTGAACGCGATCGCTTTCGTCGGGCGATGCCGACAGCGCCTCGTCGGCCAGCGACAGCGCCTGCTCCGGCTTGCCTTGCCGTTGAGCGACCGTCGCCTCCAGCAGCAGCGCATCGGCGGGAATGTTCCCGCCCCGTTGGAACGCCGCCTTGGCTTCGGCCAGCGAGGCGCTCGCCTGATCGAGGCGCCCCAGGGTAAACTGGCAGAGGGCGAGGTTGTAGGCGGCGTTGCCGATCTCGATGGCCGCGTCTATGGCGCGCGCTCGGTTCAGCGCCTTCTCGTAGAGGCCAATGGCCTTGGCGATGTCCCCGCCGTCGAACGCCGCGCGGGCGAGGTTGCTATTGCGGAGGAGTTCCTTGTCTCCCGGTGGCGCGCTCGAAGTCGGCCACAGAGCGCAGCCGCCCAGCGCCAGAAGCGTCAGAGCGCTGAAGAGCCTGATCATGGCGCGATCTCGCCAGGCGGGATGCGGGTGTCCGGCTGGGGTTGCTCGATGTAGGGGCGGACCAACCAGTGCCGCTGCAGGCCTTCGACCAATTTCCCGCTCTCCTGCACGGTTTGCTGGGTTTTCGACACCAGTCCGGGAAGATCCTTGGCCTCTTTGCCGATGGCATTGGCGATCGCGGGCAGACCGTCGCTGGCTTGCTGAAGGCTGGCGCTGGCCTTCTGAAGATTTTCCAACGTGACCTGAATCTCATCCAGCGAGCGGTTCGCTTTGGCGAGCAGCGCCTCCAGTTGATCCGCCACCGCGGGATTGGCCAGCAGTCTTCCCACCGTGCCCTTGCCCTCTTGGAGATCGTCCATCGAGCGGTTCGCTTTGACGAGCAGCGTCTCCAGTTGATCCGCCGCCGCGGGATTGGTCAGCAGTCTTCCTACCGCGCCCTTGCCCTCCTGGAGGTCGGCGGCGATGCTGTCCATGCGGCCGATCAGTTGGTCCAACCGGGCTTCCCCGGCGATGAGAGTCGTGCTGAGCGTGGTCCACGCATCCATACTGACCGTCGTTTTCTTCAACACGACCAAGGTCTCGCGGCGTAGATCTTCGATGGCGGACTCCATGGCGGTAGGAGGCAGCTCAGTGCAGACGATGGACGCATCCTTCTCCTTCAACGGCGCGCCCTGACCGCGGGTGATCTCAAAGAACGCATCGCCCACCACCCCGAATACCCGTTTCACGACCGCGGAGGAGTCGGCGCGCACGAATCGGAAGAAGTCGCGGCGGATGTTCGCTCGGGCCACCATTCGGCCATACTCATCGACAATGACGTCGGAGACGGTCCCCACGAGCGTGCCCAGGAAGTACACCTCCGATCCCCGCCGAATCCCCGCCGCGCCTTCCTCGGGCAGAACGATCCCCAGCGTGACATAGCCTCTGAACCAGGATTGGGTGCGACCCGTCCACACAATGGCGGCGATCAGCGCCACAACCACAAAAAGAACGAACACGCCAGTGATCTCGTTGACGCGGCGGAACTTAAAGCGCTGTTCCATCAGGCCGCTCCTTCCGGCTCGCCCATGACCTGCATGTGCGAGCCGGCCATCCGGCGCCGCAGGGTGGGGCGCAGATCAGGATGGTTCCACACCTGAGGATCATTCGTGGTCCACAACACCGCCGCGCCGCGTTGGCGAACTTCGTGAATGGTCTTGACCAACGCCGGGATGACATCCGCGGAAATGCTGGGCGTTGGGTTTTCCAGGAGAATCAGCACGGGCGCGCCGAGAAACGCGCGCGCACAAGCGGCCCTCTGCAGGTCGTGCCGCGAGAGGCTGGATGGGCGGCCGCCGGGCAAGCCGGGCAGACCGAAGACCCGGCAGAGGCGGGCCGCCTCTTCTTCGATGTCCTTGAGCGCGCGGCGCGTATGATGCCGCTGCGCCAACGTGATGTCCTGGTCCACATCAAGATCGCTCGGCCAATGGTCCCCTTCAAACACGCGTCCGATCCGGCCTCGCTGCCGCGCCATGCGATCCGCCGCCATGGTTTGCCAGTCTTCGCCGAGAAACCGGAGCGTTCCCTGTGCGGGCGCGACCAACCCCTCCGCGGCGTCAGCCAACGGGATGCTGTCGAGTTCCGCATCCAACAACACCAAGACCAGATCGCCCGGCGCGAGCTGGAGATTGACGCCCGCGATTCCCGCCTCGTAGTCGGCGCCCGGCTCGACCGTCACGTCGTCAAAGCTCAGGATGTTGGCCGGTTCGTTCATCGTTCGAGCGCTTGCCAAAGGTCTTGTCTCCCACTTCTCGAAGAACCGCACGGAGGCAAACGCCGCCAAAGCGGCGGGACTCCTGCCAACCCCTCTAGAGATACGTCAACAGCGACACCGCCGCCGAGATCACGAACACTCCAGCGATGGACCGGACAAGCGCCCATTGGGTGGCGGGCGGGACCTCAATCACCGACCCGCCGACTCCCAGGCCGGCGATGCAACAAGTCGCGCTGGCAAACAGGGCAGGCAGGACGCTTTTGGCAACAACGTTCAACACATCCGTGGGATGCACTGCGTTCGAAACGGTGCTCAAGAAGAGCAGCCCATCCGGACTTTCCTTCCCGATCATCGCCCCGAACAGAAAACCGCTCGCAAAAGCAACCAGGATAAAGACGACCGTCAGGCAAAACGTGGACACGGTCGCAGCCAGCACGCGGGGCATGACGAGATACGTGAACGGATCGATTCCCTGCGCCTCGAGCACGTGAATTCTTCCGCCGATCTTCATGATTCCCAACTCCGTCGCCATCACGCTGCCATTGCGAACAATGACCACGATGTTCATCAGCGCCGGGCCGAGTTCGCGCGCCACGATGGCGACCAACAGCGGCCCGAGCAATTGGGACTGACCCGCTTCGCCGGTCCAGAAGGCGAGCTCCGCCACCACCATAACTCCAACCAACACCGCCAGCCCACAGACAATCGCAAGGGGCTCGACCCCGATGGCCAAAACCTCCCGCGCAAACATGTTCCGCACCGTCCGCGCCCAGTGCCGCGGCCGAAGACTGAGGTATAGCGCCGTCCCGATCACTGCAGCCGCATGCCGCGCGTCATCCCACTGCGACCAAACCATCTGCCCCAATCCGCCAATGACACGCATAAACGCGCTCCGCGACTCACCCGCCATTGTTCGAGCGTTATGACATTCAACTATCTTGCCCTGGGGGCATCATACTCCGGGATGTAGGCGTCCTTTTGCCTCATTGTTTTCCGCTTCTCTTTGCGGTCTTCCGCAGTGTGACCAAGACTCCAAGCGTGAAGCCAGCAGCGGCGACAATGAATAGGAGAAAGGCGTGAGGCATCGTCACGGTGGCAAACAGCAGGTGGGTTTCCACCGGCGCCCGATTCTGGACGACCAGGATACCCAACAGAATGGCCACGCCTAGAACAATGATGAGTTGTAGTTTGCTCATGGCCGCCTCCCGTTCGTTGCGTATGCTTCTCGTCAGCTCTCGTCAGCGGACAAGTTCGCTGGCAGTTTCTCACAATACTCGAAGATTCGGTGGTTCCCGCTGCAACAGGCCAATCCGAAATCCCTGGAAGCCGGGGCGCGGACCAAGCCAATCGTGAACTGGCTTTGTCTCAAGAAATGAAATTGGATGTCGCACGGCAAAGTCTCCGATTTGGCATGGCAAAGCAGAGCACTTCACCAAAATGCAAGATTCGCGCCAATCACGGAATGACATAAGAAATGCAATATCAGACTTGTGATAATTTTACTTACTTCCAGGGTGAGTGTTGCAGCGAGCGCTACTTTAAAATGTAACGCTTCAGTCGTG
>JAPLSS010000409.1 GCA_026398515.1 Candidatus Sumerlaeota bacterium
TCTTTATCTATCTGGGCATTCCGTTCATCGCCGGCATGCTGACGCGGCTGGTCCTGGTCAAGGCCAGGGGCAAGGACTGGTATCATCGGGTTTTCATCCCCAAGATCAGCCCGATCACGCTGATCGCTCTGCTCTTCACCATCGTGGTCATGTTCAGCCTGAAGGGCAACCTGATCGTGCGCATTCCGCTAGACGTGGTCCGCATTGCGATCCCGCTGTTGATCTATTTTGTGGTCATGTTCCTGGTCAGCTTCTGGATGGGAAAGAAAGCCGGCGCCGACTATTCCAAGTCCGCCACTCTGTCGTTCACGGCGGCCAGCAACAACTTCGAACTGGCCATCGCCGTGGCCGTGGCCGTCTTTGGCATCAACTCGGGCGCAGCCTTCGCCGCCGTCATCGGCCCGCTGGTCGAGGTGCCGGTCCTCATCGGGTTGGTGAATCTGTCGCTTCGGTTCAGGCGGACGTTCTTCGTGGCGTAGGCTTTCCAGCCTGCGCGGTGGGAAATCCGAGTTGGACAGCGCGCAGGCTGGAAAGCCTACGCCACAAAAAAAACAAAGATTGCCTTGGGCGAAATGCCCCTTATCATTCCGGCAAAATACCGCCTGCAAGGAGATTGTTGATCATGCCCCTCATTCCCATGCGCGTCCTGCTCGATCACGCCGCCGCGAACGGCTATGGAGTGGCCGCGTTCAACGTCAACGACATGGAGCAGATCCAGGCCATCATGGCCGCCGCCGAGAAGACCGACTCGCCGGTCATCGTCCAGGCCTCGCGCGGCGCCCGCGAGTATTCGCAGGACGCCTACCTGCGCCACTTGATGCTGGCCGCCGCCGAACTGCATCCGCGGCTCCCTATCGCCATGCACCAGGACCACGGCAACTCGCCTGCCACCTGCATGAGCGCCATCGCGCAGGGCTTCACCTCGGTCATGATCGACGGCTCATTGACGGAAGACGGCAAGACCCCGGCGGATTACGCCTACAACGTGCGCGTCACCCGGGAGGTCGTTCAGGCCGCCCACGCCAAGGGCGTAACCGTCGAAGGCGAACTGGGCGTGCTCGGCGGCATCGAGGATTCGCACGGCGCGGGCCTGACCGGCGACGAGGCCCTCAAGCATTTGACCGACCCGGCGCAGGCCGGGCAGTTTGTCGCCGAAACCGGAGTCGACGCCCTCGCGGTGGCCATCGGCACGAGCCACGGCGCCTACAAGTTCTCCCGCAAGCCCACCGGCGACGTGCTGGTCATGAGCGTCATCGAGGAGATCCACGAGCGCCTGCCGAACACGCACCTGGTCATGCACGGCTCCTCCAGCGTGCCGCAGGAATTGCTGGAAATCATCCGCCAGTACGGCGGCCAGATGAAAGAGACTTACGGAGTGCCGGTCGAGGAAATCCAGCGCGGCATCAAACACGGGGTGCGCAAGATCAACGTCGACACCGACAACCGCCTGGCGATGACCGGCGCGGTGCGCAAGGTGTTCGCCGAATCGCCCGGCGAGTTTGACCCGCGCAAGTGGCTGGGCCCGGCGCGCGCCGCCATGCAGAAGGTGTGCGAAGAGCGCATGATCGCCTTCGGCCAGGCGGGCCAGGCCGGCAAGATCAAGCCGAAGTCGCTGCGCAGCATGGTGACGTTTTACGCCAAGAAGGCCAAATGAGTTCGGAGTGACGGCTTCAGCCGTTATTCAGCGGTCGCCGCTTCCAACGCCTAAAGGCGTCACTCCGAACTTGGCGGCGCTGGGGCTTATCTCCCAGCGCCGCTTTTCTTTGGGGAGATCGCAGACTGTCCTGCCTCATCGTCCTGTTTTCCTACCCTGAGAAATAGGCCTTCCACTAGCGTCGGCGCTTTGTAGGCCAGGTATTGCGCCCAAGGAAGCCAGCGGGGTTCCGGCGCCCGGCGGTATTCGCCGCGCGCCACCCGCTCGACGAATTCCCCCAGCGGCTTCAGGCAGTTGTCCCACTGCAACTCATGGCGGCATCCGGCGAGATTGGCCCGGAAGCGCGCCTGCGCCTCCGGCTCCAGCGCGCGGAGAATGGCCGCCTTCAACGCCGCCGGATCGCCGCCCGGAACCGTCAGGCCGACCTCGTTTCGCTCGACGAAATCGCCCATGAACCCGCCGCGCGTGCAAAGGATCGGCACGCCGGCCCACACCGCGTCGACCAGCCGCGTGCGGAACGCGAACGTGTTCTCGGCCCCTTCGGGCGCGGTGGCCGCCGCCAGGTCCGCGTCCAGCAGCCACGCCGCGCGCTCGTCGAACGGGACCCATTCCTCATGGAAGAAGACGTTGCGATCCGCCACGCCGAGGTCGCGCGCCAGCGCCCGCGCCTTTTCGACCATCTCATATCCCGTGAAACCGGAGTCGGGGTAGCGCACGGCCATGAACACCAACTTGATGTCCGGGCCCTCCCGCGCCAGCTCCGTCATCGCCCGAATCAGCGTCAGCGGATCGAACCAGTTCCAAACGCCGCCATTCCACAAGATTACGCGGTCCCCAGCGCCGATGCCTGGCCGCACGCCCTTAAGCGCGCGCTCGGCAGCCCGCGGCGCCGACCCATCATGGCCGAACGGACAAACCCCGACCAACTCTTCCGGAAGCCGATGCGCCGCCATCCCTTTCATCCCTATAGTCCCTATAGTCCCTGTGGTCGCTGTGGTCCTTTGACCTTTGTCGAGCCGCCCCAGCGCAAAGAGCGCCCCGAGCCAGAGTTGGCGCTGTTGAGGCGAGGCGCACAGAAAAAAGTCGCCGCGCTTCAGCAACAGGGCCATCCGCCGCCGGACGTGCGGGGCGTGCGGGTCCGCGGGCAAGCCGACGTTGGCCGCGCCCGCGAGAATCTGGAGGAAGAACGGGTCATAGAGGTCGAAGACCTGGATGGGGCCGCGCCGGGAGCGGCGCGCGACGGCGCGCGCGGGATACTCCGTCCCTCGCGAGATGACCACGTCGTATTCGCCCAGCCAGCGCGCCGCCTCGCGCCGCGACCCCACGCGCGTCCGAAACGCTTCCTGCCGAAACATCTCCGTGTGATTGGGGAGGGCCAAGACGGTCTCGAACCGCCGGGCCAGATGGCGCGCGATCCCCAGCGCCCGAATGGTCGGCGCCGTCAGGCGCTCCGAAGCCGCTTCCGGAGCGAAGACGAGAATGCGAAGAGGATGATGCGGGAGATAGCTCATTGCGGTGTCGGCGCGGCGGCGTCAGTCGCGTTGCAGCCGTTTTCCCAGGCGCCAGCCGATCTTCTCCACGGCGAACTGGATCGCCTCCACGGGATGAAGCGCAAGGCGGCGGACGCGATCCAGCCGCGCCGCCAACGCGGCCATCTCCGCGCGGCAACGTTGCTCGGCGATCAGCCAACCCTCGACGCGATAGCGCAAAAACAGATCAGGATGCCGCGCCGCCATCGTCCGGCGAAGATAGTCGTACGAGGCCGGGGCCATGGATTGCAGCATCGAGCCGAGGCGCACCCGATAGCGCGCGAGCGGCTCGGGCCACGCCACCAACGCCCAGCCCTTCTCGGCGATCGCGAGCCACAACTCCCAATCCTCGTACGCGTAGAGCATGCAAGGCTGGCAGCCGCCCGCGTCGTCG
>JAPLSS010000267.1 GCA_026398515.1 Candidatus Sumerlaeota bacterium
AAGTCGATCCGCGACCACGCCCGCAGCGGCTATTGTCACTTCGGCTCGATCCGCACACTGGACTGGAACCTGATCTCCCCCGTGGCCACGGCCGCCGACACGAAGACGCTGGACGAAATCCTGCCCAACCAGGCGCCCGACGTGCAGCACGCGCTGGCCGCTCCGGACCCCAAGCGCGACGTTGAATTGTATGATGTGAAGAAGGACCCCGGCGAGAAGGTCAACGTGGCGAAAAAGCGCCCCGACATGGTGAAGAAGCTGAAGAAAATCGCGCGCCAGACGTGGCCCCACGCGCCGAAGGTGCAGGACTGAGCGGGCGTATACCCATCAGTGAAATCAGGTTCGGAGTGCGACCTTCAGGTCGTATAGAGATCTCGAAACCGTTACGACCTAAAGGTCGCACTCCGAACCTACAACACTCGCGTTTCAATGGTATCATGACCATGACGGCAGGAATAGATGCCGAAGCCTTGGTCAACCAATGCTTGGCGGTTGCGGCGGATGTGCTCAAACTGCCGATGAAGCCGGTTTGGCTCGACTATGACGACGAGGCCGACGTGCTCTACATGAGTTTTCGCCGGCCACAGAGAGCGACTCGAACCATCGAAATGGATGACGGAATACTCATCCGCAAGTCTGGCAAGAGCATCGTGGGGTTGACGATTCTGAACGCGATCAGTCGTCAACGGACGAAGAGCCGGTGACGGTCCGCCGCAACTGTGCATCGGACTCAACGGGACATGAAAGCAGGCACAAGACGGAAGCGCGATGAACTAAGGCCCGAGTACGATTTCGATTACTCGAAAGCCGTCCGTGGGAAGTACTTCAAGCGTTTGTTGGAGGAAGGGGCCAATGTCGCCGTCCTGGAACCGGACGTCGCCAAGGCCTTCAACAATTCGGCCGCGGTGAATGACGCCTTGCGGTCGCTTCTGGAAATCACTCGTTCGACGCAACGGTTGATCTGTCGTCCTGCGGGACGGCGTGTCACGCGCCAAGGCTAAGTTCAAACAGAGCGTCATAAAGAGATCGGAATGAACGTGATAAACCGGAGCGCGGCGCGGGTGCCGCACTCCGGTTTGTTTTTTAGGGCGTCCCTTTCTTGGCTTGAGTATTCCGGGCGAGGGCGCAGAATCGCGGCACGCTTGTTCGTAGTGCGACCTTTAGGTCGTATAGTCGTCACGCGGTTCATACGACCTGAAGGTCGCACTACGAACGTAAGGAGGGCGCTATGATTCGTTTCTCTCTTCTCATTGCGGCGTTTTGTGCTTTTGCGGGTTTCGCTATCGCCCAAACCCCGCCGCCGTTGCCGATGAGGCCGGGCTATCCGCTCCTCGTCGATTTCGACTATGCCGACGATGCCGCGGTCGCCGCGGTCTGGGAGCCAATGGACGAGACGGCGCCGGCATCGGTCGTTTGGGCCGACCAGCGAAATGCGCTGCGCCTGCCGTGCAATCTGTCGGGCAACGAGATGGAACGCGCCTCGTGGGATGGCAAGGTGAAACTCGATTTGGCCGCCGTTCGCGGCGTTCAGTTTCGCTTCTCCTGCGCGAACGCTGATCCGATCTCGAGCTTTGTCATGTACTTCCACAGCGGCAAAGGCTGGTATATGGTGCCGTTTTCCTTCGAGGAACCGTGGAAATGGAACATCGTTCGCATCGAGAAGAGCGCGGCGGGGCAGGAAGGCTCGCCCGGCGGATGGGGCGCCATCGATGAGATCCGCATCTCCGGCTGGCGCGGCAAGGATCAGGACACCGAGTTCTACCTCGCCGACCTGGGCGCGCTGGGCGGCGGCGAATCGGTCGCGATCCTGCGCAACGAAGCGGCCTATCGCGGCAGGCGGGCGCAAGCCAAGGACATCGGCGAGTACGCGGAGAGGGTCGGCGATCTGCTCGAACAGATGGGCGTCCCGTTCGCCGTTCTCAGCGACCTGGATCTGTCCGCCGACCATTTGAAAAACATCAAGGTGGCGATCCTTCCCAACTGCCCGGCGTTGGAGCCGTTCGCCGTGGAGACGCTCTCCGAATACCTCAATAGCGGCGGGAAAATCGTGTCGTTCTATAGCCTTCCGAAGGCGCTGCTTCCGGCGCTGGGGTTCGAGGAAGGCCAGTACATCAAACAGGAGTATGCCGGACAGTTCGCCTCGATCCGTCCCGAAGGCGAGGGACTCGAAGGACTGCCGCCCGTCGTGGAGCAGGCGTCCTGGAACATCTCCGAGGTCAAACCCGTCGAAGGCCGAAGCCGAATCGCCGCGCAGTGGTATGACAGCGCGGGAAAACCCACCGGCCACGCCGCCATCGTGGTGTCGGACAACGGCGCGCATATGACGCACGTTCTTCTCTCCGGCGACCGCGACAATAAAGGGCAGCTCTTGCTGGCGATGATCGGGCGATTCGTTCCGGATTGCTGGAGGACCGCCGCGCAGGCCAGTCTGGACCGGGTGGGCGTCAACAGTCTGTACAGGAGTTACGGACAATTCAGCAGAGACGTGCGCTATCCTTTGGGTTCAGTCCCCTGGACCCCGCCGCCGGAGTTTCATACGGCGATTGAATTGCATGACAAGGGTGCCCGTTTGCTCAAGGACAACAAGTATACAGAGGCCATCGCCACAGCCCGCGAGGCGAGCGCCGTGGCGGTGCAGGGATGGATTAAGGAGCAGAAGTCCAAACCCGGCGAGCACCGCGCCTATTGGTGCCACTCGGCCCTGGGCGTTACGGGCATGACGTGGAACGAGGCGGTCAAGAACCTGGCCGACAACGGCTTCACGGCCATCTTTCCCAACATGCTGTGGGGTGGATTCGCCTTTTACGACAGCGACGTGCTGCCGGTCATGCCGATCGTGAAAGAGAAGGGCGATCAGATCAAGGAGTGCCTCGCCGCGTGCAAGAAATACGGCGTGCAGTGCCACGTTTGGAAGGTCTGCTGGAACACCGACAATCGCGCGCCCAAGGATTTCATGGAGAAGATAAAGAGCGAGGGGCGGACCCAGGTGCTGTTCGACGGTTCGACCAAGGACGAGTGGCTCTGTCCGTCGAACTCCGCCAACCAGGAGTTGGAGATCAACGCCATGGTCGAGGTCGCGACGAAATACGACGTCGACGGCATCCACTTCGACTACATTCGCTATTCGGGCGCGGATTCCTGCTTCTGCCCGGGCTGCCGCGAGCGCTTCGAGAAGGCCATCGGCGCGACGATGAAGAACTGGCCGGCCGACGTGCGCCAGGACGCGGACCTGAAGAAGAAGTGGGCCCAGTTCCGTTGCGACCAGATCACCCGCGTCGTTTCGGCGGTCAGCGACAAGGTGCGCAAGGCCAAGCCGAACATGAAAATCTCCGCGGCGGTCTTCAGCAATTGGGCCGTGGATCGCGACTCCATCGGACAGGATTGGAAGCTGTGGTGCGAGAAGGGCTATCTGGATTTTGTCTGCCCGATGGACTACGTCGCCGACAGCCGCCAGTTCGAGAGTCTGGTCAAGAAGCAGGTCGAATGGGCGGGAAAGGCCGGCTGCTATCCGGGCATCGGCGCCAGCGTGTGGCCCGACGCGGACAACATTCTCAAAGTGATCGACCAGATCGACATAACGCGGCGCCTGGGGACGGGCGGGTTCACCATCTTCAACTACACGTCCGGCGAAGCCCGAGACGTCGTGCCGATGTGCGGGATGGGCATCACGCGGAAGTAGCTCCTGCCTGCCGGACTGGACTGCAAGCCGCCCCCGGCAGGAGCGGCCTACTTACGGCTCGATGCGCATCCACGCGTTCTTTAATCCGGCGGAGCCCGGCGGGAGGTCGCTGCGGCCCAGCAACGTTGCCGTCGTTCCATTGTCCACTTCATCTTCCGGAAGGTGGAAGGCGATCTCCGTGCGGTCCGCCGAGGCCTTGGCGCGGAACAGGATGGACGCCAGCTTGCCGGTCGGCAGAATGGCGTCCGGCCTCGACGTGCCCATCGTGTAATGGATTTCGCCGAGCGCGTTGAACGCCCGATTCTCGATGTGATTGTCGAACGGGAACTGCTTGTGATACAGGCCGTCGAAGATGTTCAGCCCCGTGGTGATCCAATTGTCCGCGTCGTAATCCTCGACCTCCAGGATGTTCGGATCGAACTGGATCACCAGGTTCAGCGCGTCGATGTGCGCGCCGTCCGCGTTCTCAAAAAACACGTCGACAAAGAACCGCTCCCCGACCCGGATCGGGCGAGTCGGCGCCACCAGCCGCAAGCGCACCGTGGCGCCTTCGTTGGCGGAAAACACCTGGCGCAGGCCCCCTTGCAGGTCCTCGGTGAGCGGCGCTTCGGGGCTGTCCTCCGCCGGCGGGACGGCGATCACCTGGAAATCGCTTCCCACGATGCCCGGCGCGTCCATCGACGGATCGCCCAAAACCATCGCGTCGCCGGCGAAGACGCCCGTGCCCTGCTCGCCTTCGCTGAAGAACTGGATCGAACTCGACGGCGCCGGCCCGACGGCCTTCCAGCGAACGCGCGCCAACTCCAGTTGCGCCGAGATATTCCCCGTCTTTAGTCTTCCTTCGATGACGATCATGCCCCGATCGGCGTAGACCCAGGCGGCGAAACTGCCCGGAGTCGCCAGAAACTTGTCGATGGGGTCTTTGATCACGCCCTCCGGGTAGAAGACGCGCGGATCGTATTGCAGGACGACGCGGAACGAATCGACCGGCGAGCGGCGGAGGTTGACGAAATAGATCGAACTGTCGAACTCCTCGCCGACCATCGCCGACTTCTCCATCGGCTCCATGTACAGGGCATTGGTGCGGGCGATCTGCGCCACGGCCAGCCCGCCGCCCTTGCCGCCGCCCTTGCTGGGTCCGCGTTTCGCCGCCTGGGGCGCTTTCCCCTCTTTCCGCGCCACGCCGGGGGCGCCCTTGGCGGCCGGGGCGCCCTTGCCGCCCGGGGCGGGGGTCGGCGTGGCGGCCTGATTGCCCGGGAAGGGGTTATTGTGTTTCAAATCGGTGATGCGCTGCGACGACGTACGGTTGGCGGACGTGTTGAAGTGCGACTTGCCCGACAAGTCGCTGCCCGAATACTGGGCGTTGCCGAAGGCGTTGGTCTGGCCGAAGCCCTGCGTCGGGGACGAGTACCGGGAACTAAACAATGACGATCCGGATTTCGGCGTCGACGCAACTGGCGTTGGCGAAGGATAGGGATTTGTTTGGGCGCAAAGATCCGCCCCGCCGCCTACCCATACGACTGCCGCCAGCGCCGCAGCCCAACACGCCGCGGGGAGATGGATATGTGTTCCAGTTCTTCGCATGTTCGTGGTTTCCTCCGCGAGCCGCGCTGTTCTCTTAGCCCCTCGCAACGCCTGCGTCCGCCTCACACGTCGTTCACCAGGTAATGGCATCCGCGGCTCCTGTGGTTCTCCCAGGCGGCATAGAGAACGGCGAGGGCGGTTTGCACGCCATTGCGAAGCCCCACTATATCATCGGTCAGCCGGGCGCGGGCATAAAAATCTTCAATCTCCATCTGCAATTCGCGCAGCAACTGCCGGGCGCGCCGCATCCGCCGGCGCGAGCGCGCCAGTCCCACGTAGTTCCACATCGTATGGCGGATCGACAGCCAGTCCTGCAGGATGAGCGCCGGGTCGGAGTCCTCGTACATCGGGACCCATGGCTCGATCTCCGGGAAAGGCCGCTGGGCGCGCGCCGCTTCACGCGCCGAAGCCTGGCCCGCCCGCCATCCCCAGACCAGCGCTTCCAGGAGCGACGTCGAGGCCAGCCGGTTCGCCCCGTGTATGCCGGTGCAGGACACTTCGCCTGCGGCGCGCAGGCCGCGAACCGAGGATTGGCCCTCCAGATCGACCGCCACGCCGCCGCAGGCGTAATGGGCCGCCGGCACCACCGGGATCGGCTGGCGGGCGATGTCGATGCCAAAGGACAGGCACTTCGCGTGAATGTTCGGAAAACGCTGGCGAATCCAATCGGCCGGCTTATGGGTGAGATCGAGATACACGCAGGGTTCATCATAGCGCAGCAGCGTGTCGTGGATGGCGCGGTCCACCACGTCGCGCGGCGCCAGCGACCCCAGCGGATGAATGTCGTCCATGAACCGCTCGCCATTGCGACGGACCAGGATTCCGCCTTCGCCGCGCACGGATTCGGAAATCAGGAACCCGCCGGAATCGGGGTGATACAGGGTCGTCGGGTGGAACTGGATGTATTCCAAATTGAGCAGGCGGGCGCCGGCGCGATACGCCATGGCGATGCCGTCGCCGCGCGCGCCGCGCGGATTCGTCGTGTGAAGGAAGAGTTGCCCCAGCCCCCCGGTGGCCAGGATCGTCTCGCGGGCCAGAACCGGAATGACCTGGCTGGTTTTCTGGATCAAGATGTACGCGCCGACGCAGCGCGGCGGCTCGTAGATGTCCAAGGGGCTCCTCGAATGGTGCGACAGCGTGAGCAGATCGACGGCCGTTCCGCCGCGCAGCAACGTGACGCCCGGCTCGGCGTTGACCGCCGCCAGCGCGCGCTCCTCGATGGCCCGGCCCGTCAGGTCTTCGACGTGAATGATCCGCGGACGCGAATGCGCGCCTTCCTCGGTCAAATCCAACTCGCCGGACTCGTCGCGGTCGAACGGCACTTGGAATTCGTCGATAAGGATCTGCTGGACGAGACGCGGCCCCTCGGTGGCGAGCAGTTCGCACGCGGGGCGATAGGAGATGCCGGCGCCGGCGTCGAGAATGTCGCGCACCAGGAGCTCGGGCGAGTCGTCCTTGCCGCGGAAGATGATGCCGCCTTGGGCGTAGCGGGTGTTGGTCATCGCGGCGTTTTCCTCGCGCGTGACCATTGTCGCCTTCGCCCCGCCGCGGGCCGCGGCGACGGCCGCGGCGCAGCCGGCCAGCCCCGACCCGATGATCAACACGTCCGTCTGTTCAGGAACTCCATCGCTCACGGTGACGTCGCTTTCCCCAAAATCTCGCTCTATCGATGGGCTTCTATTTACCCCCCGGCGGTTCATGGGGCAAGCCCCATTCTACGATGCATCAGAGGGGGAAGGCGCGTCTCGCGTTGGGGCAGGTCGCCGACTTGCGGTCCGCCACCTTGGACACGTCGGAGACGGCGAATGCGTGGACGGGGATGGCCGTTCTGAGTCACTGCGGCGACTCCCGGATGCGCCCCGATCCACTTGCCGCGCCAGAAGAGCCTTGACCTCATCGATGCCTAACGGGCAGACTCAGAGGGTCAAATCGGTTTGGCGGGGCCTCGATGAAGTTGTTGAAAAGGGGAGGGGACGTCAATGGGAAGAACATCTAAAGGCGGGCGGCGGGGCTTCACCCTGATTGAACTGCTGATCGTCGTGGCGATCATCGCGATCCTGGCGGCCATCGCCGTGCCGAATTTTCTGGAGGCGCAGGCGCGGGCCAAGGTCTCGCGATGCAAGGCCGATCAGCGCAGTCTGGCGACGGCCATCGAAGCATATTCCACGGATTGGAACCGGGCGCCAATCGGCACGGTGGAGATGATCCCAGGCAACGCCAAGACGCCGTGCATCGGTTGGGATGCCACCGCGTATTCCTATAACGAGTTGAACCCCATCTGCGAATCGAGGCTGAGCACGCCGGTGGCCTATATCACGAGCATTCCCCTCGATGTGTTCCGCGTAGGGCGCTTGCCCGTCGCCAACGAGTACTACGTGTACCACGCATACATGTGCACGAGCCTCAAAGGCCAATGGCTGAAGTGCGCTCAGTACGGCTACACGTGGGCCCTGATGAGCCGCGGGCCGAGCGCCTACAACACGGGCGGCATTCAGCAGATCATTGTGCCCGCTGCGAACCAAGGCGTGGCGTACGACGCGACCAACGGCACCGTGTCCTGGGGGTCCATCATCCGCACGAACAAAGGCGAATTCCGGGGCGTCTTCGGGGGATGAAACAGCGCATCGGGCGCTTTGCCCCGGCCGTTTTGTCGAGCCCTTTGATTTGCCCCTCGTTTCAACGAGGGGCTTCGCCACGTAAAAACGACCCAGCAACCGTTTCAACGGCCTTCCTTCCCCCGTCCGCCGCGCAGGGTGAGGATCGTGAATTCCGAAGGACAACTGATTCGGATCGGCAGCCCGGCCATGCCGACCCCGCGGCTGATGTGCAGGCGCGTCCACGCCACCTCAATCATGCCCGCCACGAACGGCCTGCCATGCGCGACGTTCACCTGCGCCGGGCCCAGGAGCGGCAGGACAACCTGGCCGCCGTGGGTGTGGCCGCTGAGCATCAGGGCGAAGCCAAGGTCGCGCGCGTGGCCGACGAGATCGGGCTGATGGGCCAGCAGGATTTTCGGCTCGGCCCCATTGACGCCGCGCAGCGCCGCGTCGAAATCCGTCACGCCATACAGATGATCGCCGACGCCGGTCAGCCAGATCGCGTCGCCGCCGCGTTCGAGGCGAACCGATTCATTGTTGAGCACACGCGCGCCGGCGCTCCCCAGGAGGCGCGTCACTTCCGCGCAGCCGTTGTGATGATAATCGTGATTGCCGAGGACCGCGAACATGCCCAGCGGCGGTTGAGGCCGCGCGCGCAGGGGCCGGACCAGTTGCCGCGCCGCCGACGGATGGTAATCCACAAAGTCGCCGGTCATGACGACTAGGTCCGGCGACTCCGCCCACACTTGGTCAAAGAGGCGGCTCAACACAGCCTCGGTCATGTACGCGCCGCAATGAAAATCGGATAGGTGAGCGATCTTCAGCGACGAACCCGTTTCAGCGAAGGAGACCCTTCTCTCTCGAACATACAGCTCGTAGCGCGACCTTCAGGCCGTATACGTCCTATAGGTCCTGTAAGTCCTCTATCCCACCAAAGAACCGCCACGGCCCAAAGATCGCACTCCGAACCTAAGGCGCCTTGGTCTTGGAATTAGCATCTCCCGAGCCGGGGCGCAAGACGTCGACGACGACCGGCGTCGGCTGCGCAAAAACTTTGGCGTCGCGCTCGCGGACCTTGCCGATATACTCGATCAACGGCGCCGCCCGCTCCGGCTCGAAGCGCAACGTATAACGATAATCGCGCTCGAACTCCCGCGCCTCAAATCGGTACAACGGTTCAACGGCCGCGTCGCCCGGACGCCACCCGTCGATGGCGACTTTGTATTCTCCCGGCGGAGCGGCAAGGATCTCCGCGCCCGGCCGGTTGAGCAGCGCGCGGATCGTCTTCTGATCTGCGCCAACCGGAACCAGCCACACCGACGCGAACAAGTCTTTCCACTGATAGTCCAAAACGACCTCCGCCATCGAGTCTCGCCGCGAGACGCCGAGCCGCTCCGTTTGCCATTGAGGCGACCAAGCGGGGACCTCCAGCGCGGCGCGGTCGCCTTGGCGGGCAAGTTTAGCCATGGAAACGGCCGCCGAGGGCGAGGCGCGTTGGGGGAGGAGGAAGGGGAGCGGCGTCGGTTCAGGCAGCCGCGAAATTGGGGCTGAAGCCGGCGCCGAAGACGGACTCGCCGCTTTGCCGCCGGCCTGTTCCCGTTGCAGTTCCTCATACGCCTTTCGCACATCCGCCGGCGAAACGCTCCGGTGTTTCGCCGCCGGCGTCTCGACGCTGACCGAAACGTTCGGCGCGGACGGCGAGTCCGCCGCCAGAAGGATCGGGCAGCCGCAAAGGAGATAAACACAAGCTCGGAGTGCGACTTTTAGGCCCTTTTTTCCGCAATCTTGCGCTTTTTGCGCAAGATTCCGGAAAAAAGTCGATCGTTCATGGCTTTGGCTGCGCCAAGTTGGGTCGTATAAATCGTATAGGTCATATAAGTCGTACAACAAACACCCGTACAACCTGACAATCGCGCTAAGAGCTGCTGTTCCCCGCCCCGTCATCACTTACTTCCCTTCAACGACACGCTGGAAGTACCTGTATGTCATTTCCGCAATCCGATCCCAGTCGTACTCTTCGCGCACTCGTTCGATCAGATCATGATCCGCCCCCGGCGCCGGCGGCGACGCAAGAATCCGGCGCAACGCATCACGCAGCGCATTCACGTCGCCGGGCGGGAACAGCCACTGCGCGTCGTGGATGATCTGGCGGTGCGGCGCAATGTCGCTCGCCAGCACGCGCTTGCCCAACGCATGCGCCTCCAGCGCCGTCATGGGAAGCCCCTCCAGCCGCGACGGATTCACCACGAACAGACTGTTCGCCACCAGGCTGTTCAACCTTTCTCCGTATTGATACCCCGGAAACACAACCCGCCGGTCCGCGAGCTCTCTCAACGTCTTCCCGTATTCTTCCGCCTGGGTGGCCTCCCCGACAATCGCTAGGCGGCCGTCATAGGCGACCTCTTTGAAGGCGGCGAGGAGGGTATGAACCTCTTTCTCGGGCGTAAGGCGGCCGAAGAACACAATGTATCTTCCCGACTGCAATCCCCATTCGGGAAAATCCTCTTGCGCCGGCAAGGGCGGCACGGCCACGCCGTTGGGAATGTATTCCGCCTTGCGTTGGTAAGTAGTCTCGAAATGGCTCCGCAGGTCCTCGCTCACGCAGATCAACCGGCGCGCGAACCTGCCGACGACCCACTCACAGAGGCGCAGGTATGCGCGCGACGCGCCGCCCCATTTCGCCCGCCGCCAGTCGAGGCCATGACAGGTGACGACGACTCGCCTGCCCAGCAGCGTCGGCAGGAGGGAGAAAAACGACGGCCCCGTCGCGTGATAGTGATAGAGGTCAAAGCGGCGGGGCAGGGCCAGCAGCGTCGCCCAGAACGAATGAAGAAAGGCCTCCCAGCCTTTCAATGCCGGGGCGCCAGAGACCACCAGATCAACCCCGCGATACCGGCCCCGCCGCAACTCGCGCGACCAGTCGACTCGATCCTTGAGCGCTTCGAGGTAGTGGCGCCGCGCGAACACCGTGACTCCGCAGCCCTTTTGGGCCAAGCGGGCGTACAATTCCTCAACGTGGCGCTCAACGCCGCCGTACGAAGCGGGAATCCCTCGGGAGCCGATCACGGCGATGCGCATTCGTTCTCCTGGCGAGACTACCGATTGATGAATTCCTTCAACACATAATGCTCATCGGCCGCGGTCTGGACCTTCGCGCCGACATTCCGGTCGAGGAACGAAGGGCGCGGAACCTGGGGGCTGGGTTTCACGTTCGCATAGTCGATGTAATCGTCGAACCGCACGCACATCCCCATCGCCACGCGAATCCGGTTCACGATCACCCACTCCAGCGGCTTCCATTTCGGCAACATGGGCAAGAGCCGCGAACGCATGGCCGCCCGCGCCGTCGTCACCATCCAGCAATTCTGCGTGCATTCCGCGACTTTGAGCAGAGCGCGCCGCGCCGGCTCGCCGGCCATGATCTCTTCCCAGCTCTGGCGTTTCAGGTTGCCCAGCCGCAAATCAGTTCGCACGTTGCACGCCCACACGTCGGCCCATGGATCAATGAAAGCGAAATCGGTCCCGGCCGTGCAGGGCGCCAAGCGGTCTTGCCCCAGGATCGGCTTGATCAATCCCAGGGTGAGATACGCGCGGAGATCATATAATTCCACCAACTGATGCGCGTTCTCGTCCTGGATCACCGTGGCGAACCCCAAGTCCTTTCCGCCGGCTTGCTTCAGCAACTGCATGCCCTGGATCTTGGTGGCAAAGCCATTCTTCTCGCCGCGAATCGCATCATTGAGGAGGTCTTTTCCTTCCAGGCTAAAACGGATTTTGACGCGGGGATATTTCCTCACAATGGGAACCAACAGCTGGGGGCGAAGCCCATTGGTGCTGATCTCCGTGATGCGCGCCTTGGGATAGAGCGTATCAATCAACAACGGCAGATCCGCGCGCAGGGTCGGCTCGCCGCCGGTGACGTTCAAATTGTCGAATCCCCCGGGCAGCTTGGACAGAGTCTCGGCCGTCACCTCCTCCTCACGTCGGCTCGGATTCCGCCATACATAACACATCGCGCATTTCGAATTGCAGCGATAAGTAGATATGACGCTGAGATCCATAAATCGACACCTTATCTCGACGACGAAGGCGGAATCATAAAAGGGCAGATAATGAAGAACGATCTCTTGCACTCATTATCCTGCCCTCCCGTGATTCCGCCTTATGTTGTCTTTGCCATCACTTTGCGATAAACGTCTTCCACGCGTTCGATATATAAGTCCTCATTGTTTTCGCGCGCCACTTTCTCCCGCCCCGCCATCCCCATCTCGCGCAGGTCCGCGGTCGATTTGGCGGACAACGCGTCGATGCGCTCCCCCAGGCGCCCCACGTCGCCGCTGGAGAAAGTCAGCCCGTCGACTCCGGGAGCGATCAGTTCCGGGATGCCGCCGATTTCCGCGCCTAACACGGCCGTGCCGCAGGCATGCGACTCCAGGACGGCCAGCGGGTAGTTTTCATACCACTCCGAGGGGATGACCGTAAAGCGGGCGCGGGCGATCAAGTCCTTCAACCCGTCGCGCAGGAACCCGAGGAATTTCACGTTGTCGAGGCGATGCTCCTCGGCGTAGCGGCGGCACAACGCTTCGTCGCGTCCGCGCCCGGCCACGCGGAGTTCCTAGTCGTCTTTGTCCTGGGGCGCGCAGCCGTCCAAACTCTGCGGGTTGGGGATTTGTGTCACGCGATCGCGCGGGATGCCGTGCGCGATGATCTTCTCCGCGAGGAAGCGGCTCGGCGGAACAAAGCAATGGATCGCGCGCCCGTACGTGTTCAAAAGCCTGTGGAAATGCGCCTCCAAGGACGCCAGGAGACTCTGCATCAGGCTTCCTTTCAGGCATCGCTTTCGCGCGGCGCTGAAGTAATGGCCGCCCTTGCACTCTTCGCAGACTTCCAGCCGATGGGGATCGAACAGGAGATAGTTGGGACAGATCATCTGGAAATCGTGCAGCGTCCACACCAGGGGAACGCCGGCCGCTTTGAGAGGGCCCAAAATCGCCGGCGTCAGCTGATGATGATAATTGTGCAGATGGGCCACGTCCTGCGGCAAGTCGCGTAGAAGACGGCGCATCTTCGACGCGGCTTCGAACGAGTAAACCGATTTGAGCGCCAGCCGCGCCTTCCGCCAGGCGCTCATTGGCGCATGATAATCAATGTAATCCACCCAATAGGATTCCTGGCCGGTCACTTCGTTGGCGGGATGCCTCATCCCGAAGAACGCGACTTGATGCCCCCGCTTCTTCAGGAGACGGGCCGTCTCCAGCATGACGATGTCCGCGCCGCCTTCGATTGTGAGGCGCTTGTGAACCTGTAAAACGTTCATCGAAAAGGGGCCACGCGGCGCTCCCTCGCAGAGTCAGAAAAAGCCCGCGGGGCGGCGCGTTCCCCCGCCGAGCTCCTATTCCGACTATACGGCGCGCGCGCGCGTCTGTCAAAGCGTTTGAGGTTCGCGAGGGCTGTTGCGTGGCGCTGCTCACAGCGCGAACAGCAAAGCCTTTCTCGTTTCAGGTCTCTTGTTCTCAAGCGAATCCGAGAATCAACGGGAACGTGAAACAAGAAACGCCATGTCGTTCAATCGACAATCGACATTCGGCTAACGGCAATCCCTATTGCCTCACGGTCATCGGCTGCACGCGGATGGCGGCGGGCTGATTGCCGGCGGCGGACGGCTGAACGCCGGCAGCGGCCGGAAGGCTGGCGGGCGCCGCCGTTGGCCGGCTTGCGGCCAGGGGCGCGGCGCCCGGGGCCAGCGGCGGAGCGCTCGGCGCCTGCGCAGACGGAGACGCCTCCATGTCCGCCGGCGTCGGCGTCAGCCGAACATCGACCATCGCCAGCCCAAGCGCGTCATACGCCTCCGGCGACTCGAACGCCGCCGCCGGCGCGGGCGTCGTGTTGGCCGCCGCGCGGCCCAGCGCGTAAAACTCGATGGGTTTGTTTCCCGTGCCGACGATCTTGAGGCTGCCCGCGCGCAGCGTCTCGCGCGCCTGGTCGTTGGCCTCCTGGGAAGGGGCGTGGAACCCGACCGCCGCGATCACCGGCGCGCCGGAGTGCGAGCGCGCCCGGCCCTCCAGTTTCTGAAACACCGCCTTGACGCTGTCTTCGCGCACGAGCGCCGTGTCGCCGCACAAGACCCAGAACGGCTTGTCCTTGGGGGCGATGAGGTAAAAGCCATCGAACGGATAGCCGACCATATCGCCTTCCTGGGCGGCGATCTTGTAGCGGCAGAGCGTGCTAATGCCGTTCTGGCCCGGCTGCAGCGAATAGCCCATGGTCTCGGCGGTCCTCTTCACCATGTCGCGCATGTTCCGCTCGCATCCCGTGGCCAGAAGAACGTCGATGTTCCCCTTCAGCAACACGTCGTGCAGGACTATCTCGGCCTTGCCCTCGCCGAGGGCCGTCGGCAAATTCACCGCGCCGATGCGGACCTGATCGACCTCGCCGACCAGCGTCACGGGGTTCTTGCCTTCTCTCATCCGTTTGGCATACGCTTCCTGGGGTCCGACGCGGTCGGTTCCCCAACAGGCGACAATCAAAGCGGCGATTCCAGCGATGCATCCGGTGGACAGCCATCGAGCGGTGCGCGGCACGGCAGGCTCCTTTCCTTTGGGAAATCCGCGCGAATGATGGGCCAACCGGGGAGGAATGAAAAGGGTTTTTTGAATGGCTCACGGGCCCTTCGGGCCGCCCAGAAATAACGAAAGTGGAAAGCATGGCGTCCCGCCTTCAGACCCGTTTTTCCGAAATCTCGCGTTTTTGCCGCAAGATTTCGGAAACGAGCCAATCGTTCCTGGCTTTAACTGCGCCAAGTTGGGCGGAATGCTTCGCGGGGCAAGAATCCCCAAAACTCACCGCCATTTTTCCTTGAGGTATTCAGGAAAGGATGCCAGACTGGACGCTACGTTCCTGAAAAGCTGTCGGCGTTCATTGTTTGTCCGAAACATCGCGATTCGGGCGGGTCGCGCGGGTTGACAGGCATCATCTTGTTGGAAAGGGCTACGCTATGAGCACGGCGAAATTGGTTCTCGGCGGCAAGGAGCATGAACTGCCCGTAGTGACGGGGTCGGAAGGCGAAGTGGGGATCGACATCGCGTCGCTGCGCAACGCCACGTCGGCGATCACGCTCGATCCGGGATATGGCAACACCGGATCGTGCCGCAGCGCCGTCACCTTCATCGACGGCGAAAAGGGCATTCTGCGTTACCGCGGCTATCCCATTGAAGAGCTCGCCGAAAAAGCCACGTTCGAGGAGATCTGCCACCTCCTGGTCTACGGCGAACTGCCAAACCGCAAGGAGTTGGCGCGGTTCAAGGAGGGCCTCGCCAAACACAGCATCGTCCACGAAGGGCTGCGCAAGATTCTCGAAACCTATCCGAGGGCCACGCACCCTATGGCCATTCTGTCGTCGATGATCTGTTCGATGTCGGCCTTCTACCCCTGGGAGACCGAGGAGGACGAGCAGAACAACGCCCTTCTGCTGATGACGAAAATGAAAAGCATCGCCGCCTTCACCTACAAGCAGGCCAAGGGCGAGCCGTGGATCTATCCGCGCACCGACTTGGGCTACGCCTCCGACTTTCTTCAGATGATGTTCACCGTGCCGAACCGCCCGTACGCCATCACGCCCGTGCAGGAGCGCGCGTTGGACCTGCTGCTCGTCCTGCACGGCGACCACGAACAGAACTGCTCGACCTCGACCGTGCGCATGGTCGGCAGCAGCCAGGCCAACCTGTTCGCCTCGATCTCGGCGGGCGTCTGCGCGCTGTGGGGCCCGCTGCACGGCGGCGCCAACGAGGAAGTCATCCACATGCTTCAACACATTCATGACGAGCACGGCGACTACCGGAAAACAATCGCCATGGCCAAGGACAAGAAGTCGGGCTTCCGCCTGATGGGCTTCGGCCACCGCGTCTACAAGAACTTCGATCCGCGCGCCAAAATCATCAAGAAGGCGGCCGACGACCTGCTGGCCGAAATGGGCGTCAAGGACCCGCTGCTGAGCATCGCCAAAGACCTGGAAGAGGCGGCGCTTCAAGACGAGTACTTCCTCGAACGCAAACTGTATCCGAACGTCGACTTCTACAGCGGCATCATCTACCGCGCCCTCGGCATTCCGATGAACATGTTCACGGTCCTGTTCGCCATGGGCCGCCTGCCGGGCTGGATCGCCCATTGGATGGAAATGCGCAAGGAAAGCGGCGGGCGCATTCACCGTCCGCGCCAGATCTATACCGGCCAGACCCAGCGCCGCGTTCCGGCGTTGGACGAGCGGAAATAGCCGGGGATGGCCCGCGGCCGTTATGCGAGGGGACCGATCAGGCGCGCTTTTCCCATGGCGGAAAAGCGCGCCTGCGTTTTCAGTGGCGCAGGCTTTCCAGCCTGTGATCTATCGAGTGGTCGCGAGGCGCAAGATTCACAGGCGGGAACGTCTGCGCCACACGAGAAGGGCGTCGCTACGAGTTCTCCCCCGCATTGACACCCGCCGCCGAATCGCGGACAATCCTGGCACGTCCTTTCCCCTGCTGAGCGCCGAACTCCCGATCGAGGAGCAACGCCGTGAAGAAGATCGAAGCCATCATCAAGCCGTTCAAGATCAACGAACTGAAAGACGCGCTGCAGGAGCACGGGGTGCTGGGCATGACCGCCTACGAGGTGCGGGGCTTCGGCCGCCAGAAGGGCCACTCCGAAGTCTATCGCGGCAGCGAATACCAGGTCGATTTCATGGCCAAGATCAAGGTCGAATTGGTCGTGCCGGATGAGCGCGCCGAGGAGATCGTCGGCGTCATCGTTCGGGCTGCCCGCACCGGCGAGATCGGCGACGGCAAGATCTTCATCAGCGACGTGGCCGAAGCCGTTCGCATCCGCACCGGCGAACGGAACGAAGAAGCGCTGTAAGCGTCGGGGGCGAGGGACGGCCGCTAAGCCCGGCATGCGTTCTCCGTCCACGTCGTCCACCCTGTCCATGTCGTCCACATCGTCCATGCGCGGTTCCTGAAATCTGTCCACATGGAATCCTTCAGCCTGAACGCCCTGGAATTCCCCGCGCTGTTGGACGTCGTCGCGCAACACGCCTCCTCCCCGCTCGGCGCCGAGGCGGTGCGCGCGCTGCGGCCGGCCGCCGACGCTGTGGCGATCCGCGAGGCCTTCCGGCCGGTCGAAGAGCTCATGGCCATCATGGCGCAGGGCCTGTCGCTTCCGCTCGACCCGATTCCCGACATTCGCCCCATTCTGGCGCGCCTGGAGCGCGAAGGCTCGTTCGTCGAAGGCGAAGAATGGCTCTCGATCCGCAAGACCCTGGGCCTCGTCGAACGAGTGAAGCGGTTCCTGGAAGATCGCCGGCGCGATTGCCCGACGTGCGCGGCGATGGCCGGCGAATTGGCGCCGATGCCGGAGGTCTCCCGCGCCATCGACTCGGTCGTCGACGAGAAAGGGCGCGTGCGCGACAACGCCTCGCCGGCGCTGGCCGAGTTGCGCCGCTCGATGCAACGCGAGCGTTCAAGGCTCCAGCGTCAGATGGAATCGCTGCTGCGCGATTTCGGCTCCTCGGGCGCGCTCCAAGGCAGCTACTGGACGATGCGCAAGGGGCGCAACGTCATTCCCGTGCGCTCGGGCCAGCGCGGCGCGGTGGCCGGCCTCGTGCACGACGCGTCGCAATCCGGCGAAACGCTGTTCATCGAACCCTATGCCGTCGTCGAGATTTCCAACCGCCTCGCCGACCTGGAAGGGCGCGAAGCCGAAGAAGTCCGCCGCGTGTTGATCGCCCTGGGCGACGAGGTCCGCCCGCGCGCCGGCGAACTCCTGCGCAATATCGAAATTCTGGTTCAACTCGACGGCTGCAACGCGCGCGCCCGCTATGGCTACCGCCACGGCCTGACCTCGCCGGCCTTCTCCGCCGGCGATGGCTTTTCGATTCGTGCGGCGCGGCACCCGCTCCTCCTGGCCGCCGGGCGCGGCGAGACCATCCCCATCGACTTGGGGTTCCGCCCCGGACAGCGCGTCCTGATCCTGACCGGCCCGAACACCGGCGGCAAGACCACGACGCTGAAGACGCTGGGCCTCCTCTGCCTGATGGCCCAGAGCGCCATCCCCGTCCCCGCCCATCCCGACTCGCGCTTCCCGATCTTCTCCTCCGTCTTCGCCGACATCGGCGACGAACAAAGCTTGGCGAAAGGCCTGAGCACGTTTTCCGGCCACTTACTGTCCATTCAGCGCGTGCTGGAAAACGCCGGGCTCGGCTCGCTGGTCCTGTTCGATGAACTGGGCACGGCGACCGATCCGCTCCAAGGCGGCGCGCTGGGCGCGGCCGTGCTGGAGCGGCTGGCGCGCGCCGGCGTCACCGTCCTGGCCACCACCCACCTCCCCATGCTCAAGCAGTGGGCGTACGACTATCCCCTGGCGCGCAACGCCGCCACCCGCTTCGACGAGTCCTCCGGACGCCCGGCTTTTCAGATTCTCTATGACCAGCCGGGCGCCAGCGAAGCCTTCCGCATCGCGCGCCAGTTGGGCTTCCCCGCCGACATCATCGACGACGCGCAACGGCGAGTGCCCGAAGGCGAGCGCGCGCTGGATTCCATTCTCGCGTCCCTGGAAATCAAAGAGCGCGAACTGCGACAGGAGATCGATCGCACAACGCTCCTGCGGGAGGAATTGGAGAAACAGAAGGCGGAAATCGAGGACCTGAAAACGCGCTTGCGCGAGGCCGAACGCCGCCAGCGCCAGAACGTCTTGGCCGACCGCCGCAAGGCGCTGGAAGAGGCGCGTTCGCGCATCGAAAGGCGCATCGCCAATCTCGGCGACAAACGCGAACTGGAAAGCGCGCGCACGGAACTGCGGGCCGAGGAGGACGAAGTCCAGGCCGAAACCGTCGAGATCGAGATGGCCGCGCCCGAATCCATTCCGTTCGAGGAATTGAGCGTCGGGATCAATGTCTATGTGCCGGCGTTGCGCGACACTGGGCGCGTCGTGCGGCTGCACCGGAAGCGCGAGTCGGCGGTGGTCGAAGCGCGCGGGGCGCGCATCGAGATCCCGGCGCGCCAGTTGGCCCGCGTGCCGCGCGGCCTTCCGGCGCCCGAAACACGCTCTCCGCCCCCGCGCATCATCCGCTCCGAGAAGACGCCTCCCACCGGAGAACTCAACCTGCACGGCATGCGGGTGGAGCCGGCGCTGGAGGAGTTGGAGCGTTTTCTCGACCGCGCCATCCTCGACCGCATCGACGTGGTCTCCATTCTCGTCGGCCATGGCCGCCTGCGCCAAGCGGTGGAGGAAACGTTGCGCGCCAGCGCCATCGTCGCCTCCTATCGCCGCGCCACCGATGAGGAAGGCGGCGACGCCACCGTCATCGCGCGCCTGGGCGAGAAGAAAGAAGAGCCGAAGAGGCGGGAGGCCGGAATCCAGGCGCCGGAAGAAAGCCCCTAGTGTCTCAACTTCAGAAGCAGGCCGTGAAGACCATCGAACAGGCCCTGTGCGCCCACATCCAAACCAGCAGCCTGCCCCCGCTGCCCCGAGGCCCCGACCCGTAACGCGCACTCGCTCTCTCCTTTGCTTGCGTGTCTCCTGGGCTTCTCCGACTCTTCCCCCGTTTGCACACGGCGCGCCACTGATCCTCATCGGCCCTTCTTCATCTCACCGGCGCAATTCCACAATTTCAAACGGCCGAATGGTCCCCGAGGCTTCGAAATCGCCGAGGCGCAGGCGATACGCGCTTTCCTTGCCGCACATCTCGCTCAGCACGATTCGGCCGGTGTCGGGGTCGGCGCCGGCTAGCGTGAGTTTCAGAAGAATAGTCTGAGAGCATAGGGATAGTAAGTCGTAGCGCGTTGGGTTTTACGGGTTTGACGTCGTTGGCGGGTAGGTTGGCCTTGTAGCGCCTAACTGCGGGTTTTCTCCGGCACGAACAGGC
>JAPLSS010000042.1 GCA_026398515.1 Candidatus Sumerlaeota bacterium
AGGAACGGGCGTCTCACTATCCGGCCCACATTATACAAGGTGGGGTTCCGGATGTGATGACGCTCGATTAAAAAATTATCCGAAGAAATCAGGGCGGGGATGCAACGCCTGAATTCTGGAAGCCAGAACAGATCCGAATGAAAAGTATCAGGGCCAGATTCAGCCTGAAAGGTGGGACAACGAACGCCCACTTGACGAAGGTGGAGCGGTTTTATAGCGTAGGGCGGATGAAAGTATTTGAAAAGGAGAGCGTGATATGTCGCCGACCCACAACCGCAGGGGATTGTTGCAACTGACCGCAGCCGCCGCCGCCATGCTGGGGCTGGGCGGGTATCCGGGCGTCGCCATCGCCCAGAATCCGGAGGTGCGCAAGCCGAAGCCGATTGAGGCGGGCAAAAAAATCCGCATCGCCGCGATGGGCTTCAACAACAAGGGGTTTGGCGACGTGCGCTCGTTCCCCGACGAGGAGATCGTCGCGCTGTGCGACGTGGACTGGGGGCTGGAAAAAGTCCAGCAGACCTTCAAGGAGTTCCCCAAGGCCCGGCGCTATAAAGACTTCCGCAAGATGCTGCTGGAGCTGGACGGCGAGATCGACGCGTTGGTGGTCAGCACGGCCGACCACATGCACTTCCTGCCGGCGGCGATGGCGATCGTGATGGGCAAGCACGTCTTCGTGCAGAAGCCGCTGACCCGCACGGTCTGGGAGGCGCGCGAGCTGCGTCGGCTGGCCGCGCTGCACGGCGTCTGCACGCAGATGGGCAACCAGGGCCACCAGGGCGAGGGCTGCCGGCTGGTCAAGGAGTGGATCGAGGCCGGCGTGATCGGCGAGGTGCGCAAGGTGTACATCTGGACCAACCGGCCGATCTGGCCACAGGGGATCGAGAAGCGCCCGGACCCGATGCCGGCGCCCGAGGGACTGGATTGGGAGCTGTTCCTGGGGCGGGCGCCCGAGCGGCCCTACAACGAAGCCTACCATCCGTTCGCGTGGCGCGGCTGGGCCGATTACGGCTGCGGCGCGCTGGGCGACATGGGCTGCCACACGATGGACGCTTCGTTTTACGCGCTGGACCTGGGCGCGCCGACCAGCATTCAGGCCGAGTGCTCCGCGCCCATCGGCGAGACGTTCCCCAAGTGGTCGGTCATCACCTACGAGTTCCCGGCGCGCGGCAAGTTCCCGCCGGCGACGGTCGTCTGGTCCGACGGCGGCAAGGCGGCCCCGCGCCCCGCGGAACTGGAAGAAGGCCGCCAGATGGGAAAGAGCGGGCAGTATTACCAGGGCGAGAAGGGCGTGATCTACGACGGGCAGGATTACTGCAACAGCCCGCGCATCATCCCCGAACCGAAAATGAAAGAGCTGCAGCCGACGCTGCCGAAAAAGACGATCCGGCGGCCCGACCCGGTGGGCAATCCGTATCAGGCTTGGACGCAGGCGATCCGCAAAAACGAACCGGAGTGGGCCAACTCGCACTTCGATTACTCGGCGCGGCTGACCGAGATGGTGGTGCTGGGCAACCTGGCGCTGCGCGCGCCGGGCAAGAAGCTGCTCTGGGACGCGGAGAAGATGGAAGTGACCAACGCGCCCGAGCTGAGCCAGTATCTGAAGCCGACGTTCCGGCCCAACTGGGCGCAGGAGGAACTGAAGGAAGCCAAGCGCCAGGGGACCGAGGACCTGACGATGCCGAAGACGGCGCGCGAGCGCAAGTCGAGCGGGAAGAAAAAAGACGCCAAGGCCAAGGGCGAAAAGACCCGGACGCCGAAGGCGAAGGCCGAGAAGGCCCAGACTGAAAAGCAGAAAGCGCCGCGGGCGAAGAGGAAGAAGAAACAGGCGTAAGGCGCGGGCTTCGCGTAAGGGAACCTTGAAAAAAATGGGCTGGATTGCGCGAGGGGCGCGGTCCAGCCTTTTTGTATCGGGGACAGTCCACGCGCTTCGCTTGGGGCAGTCCCCGATGGGGCGAATCCCGATTCTCAGGCTTCAGCGATTCGATCCCAGATCGGGGTAGTAATAGAAATAACCGTCTTCGGCGCCGATGATAAGTTCCGATGCGCCGTCGCCGTTCCAGTCCACCACCGCCGGGCAGGTGTCGTGGCCGGCCAGGCGCTCGGGGACCATCGGCCCCATGTCGCGGAAGACAAAGCGCCCGCCCTCGCCGACGTTTTTCAGGAAATTCATGTTGAGGCTGTTGGCCAGAATGTCGATCCGGCCGTCGCGGTCCCAATCGGTCAGCAGGAATTTGCGCCGGCCGCTTTTGCCCGCCCAGCCGGCGTTCAGGCGCAGCAGGCGGGC
>JAPLSS010000662.1 GCA_026398515.1 Candidatus Sumerlaeota bacterium
TGGCGCGATCTTTCCAGGCCGCGCATCTTTCCAATCCCGTCGCGGCGACATGCGCAGGCTGGAAAGCCTACGCCGCTCATAGCGCAAGCCGATTGGAAGGCAGCGCCGGCGCTGCTTCAGCAGCCAAGGATCGCCATGCTCCCCTACATCCTGCGCCGATTGACGATGATGCTGGTCGTCCTGTGGGCGGTCGTGACGGCGACGTTCCTGCTGATGCACGCCATTCCGGGCGGGCCGTTCGACCGGGAGCGCGTCGTGCCGGCGGCGGTCAAGGACGCCGTCGCGCGCCGCTATCGGCTGGACGACCCGCTGTGGCGGCAATACGCCGACTACCTGGCGCATCTCGCGCGGTTCGACCTGGGGCCTTCGTACACGTACCAGGGGAGGACGGTGAACGACATCATCGCCGACGGCTTCCCCACTTCGGCGCTGTTGGGGTTTCTGTCCATCGTCCTGTCCTTGGCGGCGGGCGTTCCGCTGGGGATGATTTCCGCGGCCCGGCGCAACGGATGGATCGACAACGCGTCGATGCTCGCGGCCATCGGCCTGGTCTCCGTGCCGAGCTTCGTGCTGGCCTCGATGCTGATTTACCTGTTCGCCTACGGGCCGGTTCCCGCGCTGCACTGCCTGCCGGCGTCGTGGCGTTCGGCGCTGCCCGGCGAATCGCTGGGGCTACCGGAGCGGCTGAGGACGCTGGCCATTCCGGTCTTCTCCCTGGCGGGGTTCTCGCTGGCCTACATCACGCGGCTGACGCGGGCGGGGTTCATCGAGGTGTTGGGGCAGGACTACATCCGCACCGCGCGGGCGAAGGGATTGGGGACGATGCGCGTGTTCCTCAAACACGGGCTGCGCAACGCGATCTCGCCGGTGGCGACGTATCTCGGGCCGCTCGTCGCCGGGGTGTTCACGGGCAGTTTCGTCATCGAGCGCATCTACGCGATCCCCGGGCTGGGCAAGTTCTACGTGACCAGCATCGCCAACCGCGATTACCCGTTGATCCTCGGGCTGACGATTTTCTATTGCGCGTTCCTGGTGGCGATGAACCTGCTCGTCGACATTGGATATGTCTTCCTCGATCCGCGGGTGTCGCTGCGGGGGAAGTGAGAAGACAAACCACGGACGCGCACGGACGGGCACGGACGAGCCGCAGAGGCGCATGGAGACACACGGATGGCCTATCCCTCAGCCCATCCGTGCTTGTCCGTGTGGGTCCGTGTCCGTCCGGGGTTCAGTCTCCGGAAAGCTCCACGCGGTAGAGGTCGCGTTCCTGAATGTACCGCCGCACGCGCGGCGAGAGCACCGCGGAGACATCCTTGCCTTGCCGCAACGCTTCGCGGATCTCCGTGCTCGACACGGGAGGAAAGGCGAACGAGAGCCGATTTTCCGCGTTGGGACCGCGCGGCACGACGAGCGGCGGCGCCAGCCGGCGCAGTTCGTCGAATGACTTCCATCGTTCGGTTTCGCCGAGGATGTCCGAGCCGATGATCAGGCGAAACGCCGTCTCGGGCCGTTCCGCCCGCAACGCCCGCACCGTATCGATCATGAAGCTGGGGCCGCGGCGCCGGGCTTCCATGTCGCTGACTTCGATCTTCCCCTGGCCGTCGCCCACCGTCATGCGGCACATGGCGAGGCGGTGCGCGAACGGCGTCAGCGGCTTGCCGAACGGATGAAGGTGGGCGGGGACCAACAGCACGCGATCGACCTCGCCGATGGCCACCACGTAATGGCAGACCAAGACGTGGCAGACGTGCGGCGGATCAAAACTCCCGCCGAAGACGCCGATGCGCTCGGTCAGGGCCATTTGCACAACCTTGGTATTAGAATGTATGGAGTCCCGCCTTCAGGCGGAATGGGCGGTTGCCGACCCCAGCGCGGCCCGGATGGTTTCGCCTGAAAGCGGGACTTCATGCCCCAATATCCGCAAGAGAGTACCGCGTTCGATTTCAGGATTGCAAGCCCGGTGTCGCGCGGTTAACAGTGCGTGCGATGAAGAAAGGACCCCCGCTTCTGGAGCCTCCGGCGCCGACCTGGCGCGAGCACGCCGCGGCCGCCGGGATTTTCGCCGCGTTCTTCCTCCTCCTCTTCGCTCGCACGCTGACGGCCTTGCGGGCCGGGGCCGAAGTCTTGCCGGGCGATCCGGGCGGCGACCTGCCCAACTATTTCTACTACGCGCGGCGGTTCTTCGGCGAATCGCTGCGCCACGGCGAATTTCCGCTGTGGAACCCGTACCTCATGGCCGGGCTGCCGTTCGTCGGCACGATTCAAAGCGCGACGCTGTATCCGTGGAACTGGCTGCACGCGGCGGCGCCGCCGGCGGCGTGGATCGCGCTGACGCTGTGGGCGCACATGACGCTGGGCGCGTGGGCGATGTGGCTGTTGTGCCGCCGGCTGGGCGCGACGACGCTGGGGGCGCTGTTCGGCGGCTTGACCTATGGCGCGTCGGGGTTCGCCGCGGCGCATTTGTACGCCGGCCACGTGACGTACCTCTGCGCCATGGCCTGGACCCCGCTCGTCCTCGGCCAGTTCGAGTCCGCCTCGCGCAACCTTACCTCCCGCCGGTCCATTCTGGGCGGATGGGCGTTTGGCGCGCAGATCCTGGCGGGCGCGCCGCAGATCTCGGCGATGAC